>CANIFK010000766.1 GCA_947466555.1 Acidobacteriota bacterium
GAATCGCTGCAGGAGTTCAAGGCCGAGATGAACAACTTTTCGGCGGAGTTCGGACGCGCGGGCGGCGGACTGATCCTGATGACGACGCGGTCCGGCACCAATGCCTATCACGGGTCGGCCTATGAATTTTTGCGCAATCAGGCGCTGGACACGCGCACGTTTTTCGCGCCGCGCAAGGCGCCTTTACGCTACAACATCTTCGGCGGCTCCTTTGGCGGGCCGATTCGGAAAGACAAGACCTTCTTTTTCGCGAACTACGAAGGCGCACGGCGCCGCGATGGCGTGACGGTGTCGGGCCTGATTGTGCCCCATGCGCCGGAACGTAACGGCGACTTTTCGAACCGCCGGGACGTGGCCGTGCTGGATCCGGTTAGCGCGCAGCCGTTCCCGGGCAACGTGATTCCCGCGAGCCGGATCGACCCGGTGGCGCGTCAAATTGCAGCGCTGTATCCGAACGCCAACATCGCCTCCGACATCACACGGGCGCCGGGCGCGAACTATATTGTGAACGTCTCCGACAAGCTGACGCAGGACTCGCTGACGACGCGAGTGGATCATGCGATCAGCAGCAACGACCGCATTTTTGGCCGGTACAACGTGATCGGCGCGCCGCAGGAGATTGCGAGCGCGTTTCCGGAGAGCATTGCGGATACGCGCGCCGGGATTCGGGAGAACAAAATCCATGCCGCGCTGGGGTCGTGGATGCACAACTTCGCGCCGACCGTCATGAACGAGGCCCGCTACGCATATTCGATCCGCAAGCACATTAATCGCGCCGCGGGCACCGGGTCCGGGTTCAACGGCAAGATCGGCCTGAAGGGTGTGGATGCCAACGCGTTCCCGGTGATTGCGGTGACCGGGCAATCCGGATTGAGCACGACGCCGAACGAACGGATTCAGACGCCGATTCTGACGCACCATCTGGTGGACAATCTGACGATTATCAAGGGCAAACACACGCTGAAGACCGGTTTCGAGATGCGGTACTCGCTGAACAAGGATGAGCTCTCGCAGACCGGCGGCGGTACATTTACCTTTAACGACCGGGGCACGCGCAGCGGTATGGCGGCGCTCCTGCTGGGCTGGACGTCAAGCGCGGGTCAGAACCGGCCGGACTTGCTGGAGGCGCGGACGGATTACTACGGCGCCTACTTGCAGGACGATTGGAAGATCACCTCGACGCTGACCTTCAATCTCGGGTTGCGCTGGGAGATCGATACGCCGCGATGGGAGCGGCTCGACAACCGGCAGAGCGGCTTCAATGGAACGGCGATCAATCCCGTTTCGGGGACGCCTGGGATCGTTACCTTCTCCGGGCGCGACGGTTTGGGCAAGTATGCGCACCCGTTCGATAAGAACAACCTGGCCCCGCGGTTCGGGTTCGCCTGGAAGCCGATGGCGCGCACCGTCGTGCGCGGCGGTTACGGGATCAATTATCTGGGCATCTATTTCGGCGCCGTGGTGAACACGTTATCGCAGGGCTTCGGCGCGAACTACTCGTTCAGTTCTCCGGACGGCGGGCTGACGCCGGCGTTCCTGTTCCGCGATGGACTGCCGACGGGAACACGTGAACCGCTTGGTCCGGGCTGGGGCGCGGTGCGGGTGGGACAGGCGCCACGGGCTGCGCCGGATTTCATTTCGCAGGACCATGGGAACGGCTATTCGCAGCAGTACAACTTGACGCTGCAACGGGATCTGGGCGGCAATGTGCTTTTTGAAGCCGCCTATCTCGGGAACCTGGGACGGAAGATGGGCGGGGCGGCGGTGAATATCAACGTCATTCCGCTGGTGAACGGGCGCGGGCCGGCGACACAGTCGCAGGCGGCACGACTCTTCCCGCAATACAATAACGTGAACCGGCTGACGCCGAACTGGGGCAGTTCCACCTATCACGCGCTCAACGCCAAACTGGAGCGCCGGTATGCGAACGGCTTCAACCTGCTGGCGAACTACACGTGGTCCAAGTTCCTGGACAACATTGAAGGCGGCAGTGAATTCGCAGGCGGCGAGGGCAACGGCTACACGCACCCGGAACTGCGCGCGCTGGACCGTTCGTATTCCGGCAACGATATCCGGCACCGGCTGATCGGCAGCAGCGTGTACGAATTGCCGATCGGGAAGGGCCGGCGGGTGGACATTCCGAATCCGGTGTTGAATGCGGTGGCCGGTGGCTGGTCGCTTGGCACGATCGCGGAGTTCTTCACGGGCGCGCCCTGGGGTGCGATCGAGCAGACGAATCTTACCAATACCTTCGCCGGGAGTCCGCGGCCGAATCTGAGCTGCAATCCGGAGCTCGATAGCAGCCGGTCGCGGAACGACTATTTGAATCAGTGGTTCAATACGTCGTGCTTCTCCGCGCCTCCGGTAGGCGTGTTCGGCAACGCGGCACGCGCCGTGGGCTTCGGGCCGGGGCAGATCAACCTGGACGTCTCCGTAAACAAGCGGTGGGACTTTAAGGAAAAGTATGGCCTGACGTTCCGCAGCGACTTCTACAACCTGCCAAACAAAGCCAATTTCACCGTCCCCAACGCCGTGCGCGGGCGGGGCGATTTCGGCCGAATTACCAGCACGCGGGGCACTGGGCGTCAGATCCAGCTCAGCATGCGGCTCGAATTCTAAGCGGTGCGATTCCGGACCTTCCTTTTCCTCATCCCGGCTTTGGCTTGCGGCACCTTTTGGCTGCAGGCGCAACAGGAGTATCGCGTCCAGACGAAGGCGCCAAGGACCGCCGAGGTGGAGCGGATCCTTGTCCGCACGGATGCATTTCAGGATCAGTGGCTGGGCGAGCAGGACTACGAAGCGATCAACGCGATCGTCCAGAAAGACAAGCGGGGGCTGCCGTGGCCGGCGGGGGTGTTGGAGCGCTTTCGCAAGCTGGATGTCCTGGAGCTGAAGATCGTCGCCAGCAACCGGGCGCGGCCGCAGGAGGATTCGACGGTATTGGGATTGCGGGTAGAGCTGGGTGGCGAGGCGGCGGACGGGAGCGGACGGCTCTCGCTGACCGGCACGGCGCAAGCCACCTTCACCCGGCCGGGGGCGGGCGCGGAATGGAAGGTGCGCAAGCTGGATCTGGGCCGGTTGGCTGAGGTGCGGCAGGCGGGTGCGGCACCGCGTTTTCGCGATGTGACGGAGCGGGCGCTGGGGCACAACACGGCGTACCGGGAGCAGTTATCGAAGGGGCTGGACGAGTGGCGCACGGTGCTCGATGAGGCCACCGGGATTGATGTGTACGGGCACAACGGGATTGCCGTGGGGGACTACAACGGGGATGGCCGGGAAGACCTGTATGTGAGCCAGCCCGCGGGGCTGCCGAACCGGTTGCTGCGCAATAACGGCGACGGCACGTTTGACGACGTATCGGCGGCGGCGGGGGTGGA
>CANIFK010000767.1 GCA_947466555.1 Acidobacteriota bacterium
CTTGTTCTGCACCGCCGGCACGGTGGGTTTGGCGACCTTCTGGAACGCCCACCACTTCCGCTCGGCCGGCGTGATCGGCCGGTCTTCCAGCTTCGCCAGCGCCGCCCGCGCTTCCTCTTCCTTCTGGTCCACGATGTCGACGAACGGGATTCCCCGCTCGATCCAGAGCTTCAGCGTGGCGATGTCCTCATCGGCCAGCTTCTTGCCCGGTGGCATGTGCGGCCCATCGAGGTGCGCCACCTGGCGGTACAGCCGGCTCAGGTCCGGATTGCCCGGCGAAACAGCCGCGCCGCGCTCGCCGCCCTTGAGGATCGTCTCCGCCTTGCGGAGGTCGAGCCCGGCGTTCTTGATCAGCCCGCCGTGGCAGGCCACGCAGTTGGTGGCAAGGATCTTCGATGCCCGGACGCCGATTGCGTGCCGATCATTGTTATCCTGGGCACTCGCACAACCGAGCGCGAGAGCAATAGCGAAACCGACGCGGAAGGATTTCATCACTTGGGACATATTGTATCCGGTTACATAAGGCGTTTGGTGTCGTTGGACGCATTTCGCGGCGCCACCATTGCCTCCATGATTCTGGTGAACAACGCGGGCGATAGCGCCACCACCTTCGCCCCGCTGCTCCACGCCAAATGGCATGGCTGGACGTTCACCGATCTGGTCTTTCCTTTCTTCCTCTGGATGGTCGGGATTGCGATGACCTTCAGCTACGCGCGCCGCGTGGAAGAGGGTGCCGATAAGGGCAAGCTCCTGCTCCACACGCTGCGCCGTGCGGCCATGATCTTCGCGCTCGGCCTGCTGCTCAACGGCTTTCCGAAGTACGACCTCGCCACCCTCCGCATCCCCGGCGTACTACAGCGGATCGCGCTCTGCTACCTCATTGGCTCCTGCATCTTCCTCTATACCCGGTGGCGCGGGCAGCTCGCGGCCATCGTTGGGCTCTGCACTATTTACTGGATGCTCATGACCCTCGTCCCCGTTCCCGGCTTCGGCCCGGGCGTTCTGGAGCCCGTTGGCAACTTCGCCCAGTGGATCGATAGCATGCTGCTCCCCGGTCACATGTATGCCCGGACCAAGGTCTGGGATCCGGAGGGGCTGGTGTCAACCCTGCCCGCGATCGCCAACGTCCTGTTCGGCGCGCTGTTCGGCACCCTGCTCCGGCGCGACGATCTGCAGCCCGCCGAGAAGGCCTCGTGGATCCTGGTGGCCGGCGCGGTGCTGACGTTCCTGGGAACGTTCCTCGACCTCTTCATGCCCATCAACAAGCAGATCTGGACGCCGCCGTATGCGGTGTTCACCAGCGGCCTGGCCGCGCTCAGCTTCGGCTGCTTCTACTGGCTGATCGACGTCTGCGGCTACAAGCGCGGAACGGGCTGGCTGACGGTATATGGCATGAACGCGATCGCGGCGTATGTGCTCTCCGGGTTGACCGCGCGGCTGATCGGGTTGAGCGGATGGCGTCCGGATATCTATGCCGTCTTCAGCGGCGCTCTGCCGCCGTATCTGGCGAGCCTGGGCTATGCCTTGGCCAATGTCGGGCTGATCTATCTGGCCGTGTGGGCGATGCACCGGCGCGGCTGGTATTTGCGTTTCTAAAAAGGAAACGGCCGGGCTGAGAAGCCCGGCCGTCTGCCGATTCGAAAGGGCGCTGACTACCAGCGACCGCCGCCGCCGCCGCCGCCGCGATGACCACCACCGCCGCCGCCACGACCGCCACGACCACCACCACCGCCGCCGCCGTAACCACCACCGCCACCACCGGCCGGCTTCGGACGCGCAACGTTCACATTGATGTTGCGGCCGTGCAGTTCGGTGCCGTTCAGGGCGTTGATCGCCGCTTCGGCTTCATTGGAGTTGGTCATTTCGACGAACGCGAACCCGCGCGACTGGCCCGAGTCACGATCCGTGACGAGGTTAACGCGCTCAACGGCGCCGTAGTTGGCGAAGATCTGATGGATCTCTTCCTGGGTGGTACGGAAACTGAGGTTCCCGACGAAGATATTGGTCATAACGTGATTTCCTTAAGCTATTACTATCGAACGATCTGTCTTTGGCGAACTTCTCGAAGGGACCTGAGCCGGTGTGAAAGGAGCAATAGCTACCGAAGATCACGGAAGGACGAACGGAGGCAGGCAAAGACACCTTCATATTAGCAAGGAATTGGTCCAGGTTTTTGGGGTGCTGTCAAGACCGGTAGGCGTACCGTGCCGCCTAGTCCTCAGTTGCCCAGGAGGACGGCGCTGGCGAAGGCGTAGACGGGGCCGAAAAAGTAGCCGCCGATCTGCCATGCCACCAAAAGGCCAACGATTTGGAACATCCCGGCCGTTTGGCGGAACTCTTCGAGCTTGGCCGCGGTGGCCTCCGGCAGGAAGATGCCGATGGCGGTGAAGCCATCTAGCGGAGGGAGCGGGAGCAGGTTGAATGTCCCGAGCAGGATGTTCAAAAAGAAGGCGATTCCCAGCAGTGTTAGTACTGCGTCGCCGGAGGCGGCCAGCAGGCCTTCACTTGGCTGAAAGAATCCCATACCGCGGCCGATACGAATAGAGAGGCCCGCGACGATGGCGATGGCGAAGTTAGCCATCGGACCGGCGAGCGACATCCAGGCGGCGCGCTTGGGGTACCGTCGTGCCCAGAGCGGGTCGTAGGGGGCGCTGGCCCAGCCCATCATCCAGCCGTTCATGAAGAAGGAGAGCCAGGGCATGATGAGCATGCCGAAGGGCTCGCGCTGGATGTGCGGGATGGGGTCGAGCGAGACCTGGCCGCCGTGGTAGGCGGTGGTGTCGCCGCCTCGTAGCGCGGCCCAGGCGTGGCCGGCTTCGTGGCAGACGGTGGAGAACAGGAACACGACGAACCACATAAGGCCGAATACGAGCTGATCAGGATCGAGCATGTCCTCCTAGGGTAGCAAGGGGATGAGGTCCAACTGTCGGGTCTGACGAGGCCAGCCGGGAGGCTGGTGTCGGGTTGTCGCGATCCGCGGAGTGTGCGGGCGCGGTTTGTGGTGGGCGACGGTGTCGGCCAGGAGGCCTGGGTCGCTGGGTGCGGTGTTGCGGGCGAGCAAGGGGCTCGCGGGATTGTGCGACGGTGTCGGCCGGGAGGTCGTGGTCGGGCTAGGCTTGGGCTGGGGCTTGGCGGTCGCGGTTGAGGACTAGCCAGATGGCCCAGCCGGCTAACGGGAACAGCGCCGTGATCAGGAAGGCCAGTTCGTAGTTCTTCTGGTCGAAGAGGCGGCCGGCGATCGGCATGATCACCGCTACCAGCGCGGACCACGAGCCGGCGCCTAGACCGGCTAGGAACGCCGAGTCGCGGAGGCCGAAGGTGGATGTGGCATACGACAAGGTACTGATGATGAAGCCGGCGGCGATGAACATGGCGA
>CANIFK010000768.1 GCA_947466555.1 Acidobacteriota bacterium
GGGCCTGTTGATGAGCACACGCCAGCTCACCGGCTGGAGCCTGGGCATGTACGATTTCGATAACGATGGGTGGAAGGATCTCTTCTTCGCGCTCGCCCATTTGATGCAGCTGGATCGTTACCTCGGGCGCGAATCGATCCTGCCGAACCGCGTCTATCGAAACCTGCAAGGCAAGCGCTTGGAGGACGTCTCATCCAGTGCCGGAGCGGCGTTCCAAGCTGCTGCCGCCCACCGTGGCGCGGCCTTCGCGGATTTCGATAATGACGGCCGAGTCGATGTCGTGGTCAGCGCAGCGAACAGCCCCGCGAAACTGTTCCACAACACGTCCAATAGCCAGGCCCACTGGCTGGGCATCCGGCTGCGCGGCGTCCGTGCAAACCGCCAGGGAATCGGTGCCACCATTCACGTCCATCTCGCTGATGGCCGCGATCTCTACAACCACATGACCACCTCCGTCGGCTACGCCAGCTCCAGCGAGGCCATCGTTCGGTTCGGATTGGGCAGCGCGACTAAAGCCGAGTCCATCGAAATCCATTGGCCTGGCGGCCGAATCCAGAAGCTCGCGAACGTGGCAGCCGATCAACTCATCGAGATCATCGAGGAGACCAAACCGTGACGCGGTGGAAGCGATGCCTCGCCATCGCCGTAGCGGCATCGGCGCTGGCAGCGGAGTCGCCCGCCAAAGCCGTCTACGAACGCGCCAATCGCCTCTTCGTCGCAAAACAATTCAACGAGTCACTCGTCGCCGTTGAAGAAGCGCTGCGGTTGGATGCAAAGCTGGTCCCGGCCCTAACGCTAAAAGCGAAACTGGCCATGGCCGCCAACCGCTACGACCTGGCAAGCGAAGCGCTGGAACGTGCGCTGGCCGTGGACCCGAAGGCAGCGTATGCCCAGTTCCTCTACGGCATGGCGGCCTACATGAACAACGAAATGAAAGAGGCGCTGCCACGCTTCCGCCGGGCACGCGAGTTGTCGCCGAAGGACCCACGCGCGGCCTTATACTTAGCCCTCACGACTGAGAGCGTCGGCGCTCCATCGGATGCTTTGGCCCTCTATCAGGAGGCCGTCCGCCTGGAACGCGCCGCGGGCAAACCGAGCGCCGACACGCTGCTACCCGGCGCGCGCTTATTGCTTCTCCTCGACCGCTTAGACGAGTCCGAAGACTGGCTGCGACAAGCCGTCAAACTGGCGCCCAATCTGCGCGACGCCCATTTCGATTTGGCGCGGCTGCTGCTGAAAAAAGCAAACCCCGCAGAAGCCGCCGCCGAAGGCGAACGCGCGCTCACGCTGTCCGATGGCGTCATTACCGACAGCGCCATCCACTACCTGCTCCTCCGCGCCTGGCAACAGGCAGGCAACCCAGAGCGCGCCGCGGCCCACGCCGCCACGCTGCGCGCTCTGGAAAGCGCAAAGCGCTAGAACTCCTTGCCGTTATACATTCCCGCCACGAACTTCTCGTAGCCGTTGTACTGCAAAGTTGGCCGGCGCTCCATCGTCGGAATCATCTGCTCATAAGCCTGCGACCAGCGCGGATGCGGCTTCTTCGGCTCCACATTGGAGTAGAACCCATACTCGGCCGCCTGCAAACGGTTCCAGAAGATCGGCGGCTCGTTGGACATGAACTCGATCTTCGCAATCGACTTCGGACTCTTGTAGCCGTACTTCCACGGCACAATCAACCGCACCGGCGCGCCGTTCTGTTTCGGCACAGGCTTGCCATACAAACCGGTAACCATCATCGTCAGCGGGTTCATCGCCTCGTCCATCCGCAGTCCTTCAAAATAGGGCCACGGATACGGCGCCTGCTTCATCCCCGGCATCTCTTTCGGACGGCTCACCGTCACAAACCGGACGTACTTCGCCGTCGATTTCGGCTCCACCAGTTTAATCAACGAAGCAAGCGGAAACCCGCTCCACGGCACCACCATCGCCCACCGCTCCACGCACCGGAAACGGTAGACGCGTTCCTGAATCGGCAGCTTTTTCAGCAGATCGTCCAGGTCGTACGTCTTCGGCTCCTTCACCAGGCCGGAGACCTGAATCTGCCACGGCGAGATGTTGAAATCGCCGACGAGGTTCTTCACGGTTTCCTTGCCGTACGGATCGAACTCGTAATAGTTGTTGTAGCCCGATGCGGCCCATTCCGGCGTCAGCGCAGCCGCGGGGACGTTGAATTCATCGTTCTTGGCGGCCGGGTAAAGGGGCTTGGCCTGCCCGAATAATGACGGCGTCGCCAGCAGTCCAGCCGCCTGCAAAATCTGGCGGCGGTTCATGTAAACCGACTCCGGCGTCGCTTCCCGCTCCGGAATTTCCCAACCCTCTGGCTTGCGAATCAACATGGTGAATTGCTCTCCCTCTCGTTCATCCTATACGGATTTGATTTTATTCCAGATGAGCCCGGAACATTTTCGTTTCTGAATCCGTAACAAGTTACAACAAGGAGCAATTCCAATCATGTTCTGCACCGCTTGTGGCTTCACGATGAACGACGAACACCGCTACTGCGCCCGTTGCGGCAAACCCGCCACCGACGCCCAGTTCCAATGGTCCGCGGTCCCGCAGGGTCCTCCCCCGCCCCCGAAGCACCTGGAACGGGACATGTACGATCGCAAGATCGCCGGCGTCTGCTCCGGGTTCGCCAAGTATTTCGGCATGGATCCCACGGTGATGCGCTTAATCTGGGTGGTGTTGTTCTTCACTACCGGTCTGCCGCTGATCGCCTATCCCATCTGCTGGGCCGTCATGTCCCGCAACGACTATCGAGCCCTGCCTGCGGGCGCTTCGTACCAGCGCGTCTGAGCTGCGTGCAAAAATAGTTGTTAATGAATCGCTTGCTTCTCGGGCTCGCCGCCCTTTCGTGCGCGCTGTTTGCGCAATCGCCTTTAGGCACAGTGACTGGACTCGTGGCCGATCCTTCCGGCGCCGCCGTTCCCAACGCCGCCATCCGCTTGAAGAATACCGCCACCAACATCGAAACCAAGACCGTTTCCAATGGCGCCGGCATCTACGTTTTCGCCAACGTCCTGCCCGGTGAATACGACCTGCGCACCGAGGCCAAGGGCTTCAAACCCTTGGCCAGTGCCGCCTTCCAGGTCGCCGCCTACCGCACCGTGCGCGCGGATTTGAATCTCCTGGTCGGTGAGACGATCAACACCGTCGAAGTCCTCGGCGAAGTCACCACGCTGCTCCAAGCCGAAAGCGCCTCCATCGCCACGAATCTCTCGCTCAAAGCGCTCCGCGAACTGCCCTCCAACCTGCGCTCCGTCTCGAACAACGCCGGCGACTCCGGCATGATCTCGCAGATGATGCCGCTCACCGTCCCCGGCCTCGTCCAGGTGGGCGCGGGCGCCGCCTGGGTCAC
>CANIFK010000769.1 GCA_947466555.1 Acidobacteriota bacterium
CGGCCGATAACTGCCAGTCGTGATAATAGACTTGGCCGGAGGTTTTGAGATAGCGCTCGGTGTAGATTTTGAAGGCCAGTTGTTTGTGGGTGTGGGAGTAGTAAGTGAGCTTTTCCCAATCGGCGGGGTGGAAGCGGGTGGGGTTTTCGGTGAGAGGAGTGGCGGGGTCGACGGGTTGGTAACAGGAGAAGACGCCGCGGCGGAGGAAGCTGTCGCGTTTGACGTCGGTGGCGAATTGGAAATCGCCGTAGAGGTAGCCGTCTTTGATGCGTTCGGCGAAGGCTTCGGGGATGGTGGCGGTTTCGGCTAGTTTTACTATGCGGCGGACTTTGACGCGGGGGGTGAGGCGGAGGCGGACGGCGGTGATGATGCCGAAGAGGCCGTAGCCGCCGATGGCGAGGCGGAAGAGATCGGGGTTGGATTGGCGGCTGCAGGTTTGGAGCTCGCCGTTGGCGGTCAGGAGGTCGAAGGATTCGACGTTATCGATGATGGGTTTTAGTTTTAAGCCGCGGCCGTGGACGTTGGCGGAGAGGGCGCCGCCGAGGGTGAGGCGGTCGGCTCCGGTTTGTTTTTGGATGATGCCCAAGGGCGTATTGGCGAGGGGGGCGATGAGTTCGGGCCATTCGATGCCGGCTTCGACGTGGATGAGTTTTTTGTCGATGTCGATGCCGATGACGCGGTTCATGGCGCGCATGTCGAGGTTGACGGTGTTGGCGCCGAACTGCTGGCCACCCATGGCGTGGCGGGAGCCGGAGAGGCTGATTTTATTGCCTTCTTTGAGGAGGGCGCGGAGTTGATCGAGGTTGGTGGGGCGGGCGACGCGGAGGACACGGGTGGGGTTGAGTTGGGAGTGGACGTCGTTCAACTCTTCGCCGGGGTTGGCGGCGGCGAGGAGAAATGTTCGGCGGGAGAATCCGGACATGGTTGGACTCCGTACACTGAAGAGCGTATGACTGCTTCCACATCATCTCAACACATGTCTTGCATGGAGGTTTGGGGCGGGAGCCAGTTGACGGAGACGGCGGTGGAGTTTGGCGGGTTGGAGGCGCGGGTGTTCAGCCGGCCGTATGGGGACGCGACGCATGGGGGCGACGTTTACTACGCGTCGAGTTGCGCGACGGGGCGGATTAGCCGGCTGTTGCTGGCTGATGTGGCGGGGCATGGGGTGGCGGTGGCGCGGACGGCGGGGGATTTGCGGGACCTGATGCGGCGGTTTGTGAACCGGCTGGACCAGGGGGAATTTGTGCGGATGTTGAACCGGCAGTTTGTGGCGCTGGAGAAGCAGGGGGCGTTTGCGACGGCGGTGGTGGCGACGTTTTTTGCGCCGACGGGGCGGCTGACGGTTTGCAATGCGGGGCATCCGCGACCGTTTTTGTATCGGGCGGCATCGGGCACGTGGGAGTTTCTGGAGGGTGGGTGCGGGTATTTGCCGTTGGGGCTGTTGGACCATCCGGAGTATGAGCCGTTTGACGTGACGCTGCGGGCGGGGGACCGGGTGGTGTTTTATTCCGATGCGTTGATCGAGGCGGAGATTGGCGGGGAGCCGTTGGGGGAGGAGGGCGTGTTGGAGATCTTGCAGGCGGTGGGAGTGGAGGGGGTGTTGGCGGAGATTGAGCGGCGGGCGCCGGGGAGTTTGGCGGCCGACGATGTGACGTTGATGACGATGACGGCGACGGGGCGGGAGCACCGGGTGCAGTGGGGGCGGATGTTGCGGACGGTGCTGGATTATGACGGCCCGCTGGCGTTGCCGGACTTTACGTTGGCCAATGTTGGCGGGGCATTGGTGCCGGCGTTGGCGCGGAGGTTTGGGTCGGCTAGGGAGAGGGGGGCTTAGAATAAGGGGAGAGCATGCATCGACGACTTTTTCTGGCGCTGCCGGGCGCACTGTACGCGGCGCCTTCTGTGGACGTGGCCGCGATTGACCGGGGCCGGATTTTGAAGGCCGCTGATGGGTATTTGAAAGAAAAGCCGGTGACGGTGACGGCTTCTTCGAGCCCGCGGAGTGCGGGTGGGAAGCACGACTTCTTCAGCGAAGGCGACTACTGGTGGCCGGATCCGAAAGACCCGAAGGCGCCTTATGTGCAGCGCGACGGGATGACGAATCCGGAGAACTTCGTGGCGCACCGGCAGGCGATGATGCGGTTGTCGGTGCAGGTTCCGGCGCTGGTGGCGGCTTATAAGATCACTGGGAAAAAGAAGTATGCCGAACATGCGGCGGTGCATTTGCGGGCGTGGTTCGTGGATGAAGCCACGAAGATGAATCCGCATTTGCTGTATGCGCAGGCGATTTCGGGGCGGTTTACCGGGCGCGGGATTGGCGTGATCGACACGCTGCATTTGGTGGAAGTCGCGCGGGCGGCGGGGTTCCTGAAGAACGTGGATGTGCGGCCGTGGTTTGCCGAGTATCTGACGTGGATGACGACGCACAAGTATGGCAAGGACGAGCGGGACGCGAAGAACAACCACGGGACTTGCTGGACGATGCAGGTGGCGGAATTTGCGCGGTATACGGGGAATGCTTCGTTGATGGCGCTGTGCCGGGAGCGGTTCAAGACGCTGCATGTGCCGGGGCAGATTGCGCCGGATGGGAGCTTCCCGCTGGAGCTGCGGCGGACCAAGCCGTACGGGTATTCGCTGTTCAACCTGGACGCGATGGCGGGGATTGCGCAGATTCTGTCGACAGATTCGGATAATTTGTGGACGTTTACGACGGCCGATGGGCGGGGGATGGGGAAGGCGATGGCGTACATGGCGCCGTTTATCGCGGATAAGAAGAAGTGGACGCTGGCGCCGGATGTGATGTATTTCGACGAATGGCCGGTGCGCCATTCGAGCTTGCTGTTTGCCGGTTTGGCATTAGACAAGCCCGAATATATTGCGATTTGGCGCGGGTTGCGGGCGGACCCGACGGTGGAGGAGACGATCCGGAACTACCCGTTGCGGCAGCCCGTGTTGTGGGTTTAGCCGACGAAGCGGGTGGGCTTTTTGCTGGAGCCGGCGGCGTAGCCGAGGGTGGCGGCGACGGCGGCCGCGGCTAACAGAAACGAACCGGGGTGGCGGCGGACGATGCGGCGGATATCGTGCATCATGGTGCCGGTGTCGCAGCTTTGGACGAAGTCCGAGGCGGCGGTGAAGCGGCGCTCTGTACGGTCGGCAAAGCCGTCGATGGAGGCGGCGGCGGAGCGGAGGGTTTCGGCCGAGTCGGTGCCGGTTCTATCGAGCATCTGGGCGGTGGCGTTGCGGGCGTCGTTGACCGCGGTGACGGCTTCTTTGATGGTGGGTAACATGGGTGATTCCTTTGACTGGTGGATGGGCATTTCGATTGCAGAGGGAAGTTCATGCATCTACTTCCCCGCC
>CANIFK010000770.1 GCA_947466555.1 Acidobacteriota bacterium
AGGCCGATAAACGGGCGCTGGCGCGGCGGGCGTATCTGGACCTGACCGGGCTGCCGCCGACGCTGGCCGAGGTGAAGGAGTTCGTGGCCGACCAGCGGCCGGACGCGTTTGACCGGCTGGTGGACAAGCTACTCGATAGCCCGCACTACGGCGAGCGCTGGGCACGCCATTGGCTCGACATCGTGCGCTTCTCCGATTCCGGCGGCTTTGAGTACGACCGCGAGCGGGACAACGCCTGGCGCTATCGTGACTACGTCATCCGCGCCTTCAACAACGACAAGCCCTACGACCGGTTCCTGAAGGAACAGCTGGCTGGCGACGAGTTATACCCGAACAACGTGGAGGCCCGCGTGGCGACCGGCTACCTGCGGCTGGGAGTCGAGAACAACATCAAGACCGAGCAGACGCGAATGGACGAGCTGGACGACATCGTGGTGACGACGGCCAATTCGCTGATGGGCGTGACCATCGGCTGCGCGCGCTGCCACAACCACAAGTTCGACCCGATTCCGCAGAAGGATTACTACCGGATGCAGGCCGTGTTCTTCGGCACCAAAGCCGAGGAGCGCCCGCTGGCGACCGACGAGCAACTGGCTAAACATAAGGCCACAGTGAAGGCCATTGAGGAGCTGCAGAAGCCGATCCGGAAGGAGATCCGGGGGGTGGAGCAGCCGACGCGGGACAAGATCATCGCCAAGCGGCGCGCGGAGTTGCCGGAGTACATGCGCGTGGCGCTGGCGACCCCGGCGGAGAAGCGCACCGAGGGGCAGAAGCTGAACGCCAACCAGGTGGAGAAGACGCTGGAGAGCATCCGCGAAGAGGACCTGATTGCCGAGATGCCGGCGGCAGCGCGCGCCAAGCGCGAACTGCTGCAGGCGCAGATCGACGATCTGGACCGGCAGAAGCCGAAGCTCGAAACCGCGATGGCCATGACCGAAGCCGGGCGCGAAGCGCCGGCGAGCTACTTCCTGCACCGGGGCAACATCGGGCAGAAGGGGAGCCGGATGACGCCGGGCGTCCTGTCGGTCGCCACCGATGGCGAATGGCAGTTCCCCGCCCCGCCGGCCGGTGCCACGTCGAGCTTCCGGCGCGCCGGGTTTGCCGAATGGCTGACCAACCCCGAGAACCCGCTCACCGCCCGGGTGATGGTGAACCGGATCTGGCAGAACCACTTTGGTGAAGGCATCGTCCGCACGCCGAGTAACTTCGGCAAAATGGGCGAACGGCCGACGCATCCGGAGTTACTGGATTACTTAGCGAGCGAGTTTGTGAAGAGCGGCTGGAGTATCAAGCACGTGCACCGGCTGATTATGAAGTCCACCGCGTACCGGATGGCGAGCGATGATATCGAGTCCAACCGGAAGGTGGATGGGGACAACAGGCTGGTATGGCGTATGCCCCGCCGGCGCGTGGAAGGCGAAGTGATTCGGGACGCGGTGCTGGCGACGGCGGGGACGCTGGATCGCGCGGTTGGCGGCCCGGCGGTGTATCCCTACATCGACCCGGTGCTATTCCAATCGAGCTCCAAGCGCACCTGGCATGGCAAGGCGGTGAACGACCCGTCGACCTATCGCCGGAGCGTCTATGTATTCAGCAAACGGACGATTCCGCTGCCGATGCTTGAGACCTTTGACCGGCCGGACACGATGTCGAGCTGCGCGCGGCGGAACCGATCGACGATCGCGCCGCAGGCGCTGATTTTGATGAATAACGAGTTTATCGGTATCCAGGCCAAGCACTTCGCGCAGCGGTTGGAGCGCGAGGCGGGGGCCGATACGGGGGCGCAGGTGAAGCTGGCGTATGAGCTGGCGTTGTCGCGCGAACCGCGGCCGGACGAAGTGACGAAGGCCGTTGAGTTTATCAACAGTTATCCGCAGGGGCTGGTCGATTTCAGCCACGCCTTATTTAACATTAACGAGTTTGTGTACATCCCATGAGCCAACGATTCTTTTCTCGACGCGACTTACTGTGGAAGGCCGGCGGCGGCATGGGAGGCCTGGCGCTGTCTAACATCCTATCGGGCGCGAGTGTATCTCCGCTGGCGCCGAAGCCCGGTCATTTTCCGGCGAAGGCGAAGTCAATTATCTCGATCTTCTGTTATGGCGGAGTTAGCCATATGGACACGTTCGACCCGAAGCCAATGCTGAAGAAGCGAGCCGGGGAGACTATTCCGGGCAAGACGATTATTCCGAGCCAGGGCACGCCGGGCGGGTTGATGCCGGCGTTGTGGGACTTCAAGAAGTACGGGCAGAGCGGGATGGACGTGTCGGACCTGTTCCCGAACGTGGCCAAGCACGTGGATGATATTGCGTTCATCCGGTCGATGCAGACGATTTCGAATGACCATGCGCCGGCGCTGTATCAGATGAATACGGGGTCGATTCAGACGGGTTATCCGAGCATGGGCAGCTGGGTGACGTACGGCATGGGGACGGAGAACCAGAGCCTGCCGGCGTTTGTGGTGTTTACCGATCCGCGTGGCGGGCCGATTGGCGGTGCGCCGAACTGGGGCAACGGGTTTATGCCGGCGGCGTATCAGGCGACGCCATTCCGGCCGACGGGCGATCCGATTGTGGATTTGAAGCCGCCGCAGGGCATGACGCCGGAGCGTCAGCGCAAGTGGCTGGATTACATGGGTAAGTTAAACGAGGAGCATTGGAAGAAGAATCCGCATGATTCCGAGTTAGCGGCGCGGATTGAGTCGTATGAGTTAGCGTTCCGGATGCAGACGTCGGCGGTGGATGCCGTGGATGTCAATAAAGAGACGGAAGCTACGAAGAAGATGTATGGGTTGGACGAGAACACGACCGAGTATTTCGGACGCCAGTGTCTGATGGCGCGGCGCTTAGTGGAGCGCGGCGTGCGGATGGTGCAGATTTACTCCGGTGGCGGTAACTTCGGCGAGAGCTGGGATGCGCATTGGGACCTGAAAGAGAACCACGGGCAGCATTGCCAGGAGACGGATAAGCCGATCGCGGGATTGCTGGCCGATTTGAAGTCGCGCGGGCTGTTGGACCAGACGCTGGTCATTTGGCACGGCGAGTTCGGGCGTATGCCGATTTCGCAGAGAATGTCGGGACGCGATCACAATCCGCATGGGTTTACGGTGTGGATGGCGGGCGGCGGAACGAAGGGCGGCACCATCGTCGGCGCGACCGATGAGTATGGGCTGGAGGCGGTGGAGAAGCCGCACAAGATCAACGACCTGCATGCGACGATTCTGCACTTAATGGGCTTCGATCATACGCGGCTGACTTACTTGCACAATGGGCGGTATATGCGGTTGACGGATGTGGAGGGGGAAGTGATTAAGGAGGTTTTGGGGTAGGGGTGGATCGCCCATCTACTTTAGCG
>CANIFK010000771.1 GCA_947466555.1 Acidobacteriota bacterium
GACAAAACCCCGTTTTCGCCCTCCCCAAAACGTCAGTCACAAAAAAAGAAAAAATATATTTCCTTTC
The DNA here is from genome assembly GCA_947466555.1 of Acidobacteriota bacterium. Taxonomy (GTDB): domain Bacteria; phylum Acidobacteriota; class Terriglobia; order Bryobacterales; family Bryobacteraceae. The sequence goes on from CANIFK010000771.1 coordinate 68, forward strand.
TTTCCAATAACCTGAAAAAATCCACCCCCTAACTGCTTGCTCCCCACCTGCTAGAGTGTGGTCAGAACGAAAGGCCCCGGCCACCGATGAGTCCCGAAAGGGAAATCACTGGTCCCCGGGGCCTTTCCATTTCACCCGACGAAACGCTAGGAGAGCACCCATATGGATCGCGAACAGAAAGCCCAAATCGCCCGCGAAAACGGCGCAAAATCGAAAGGCCCCGTCACACCCGAGGGCAAGGAACACAGCCGCCGCAACCGCATCACCCACGGCCAGCGCGCCACCGCCCTCAAACTCCTCGTCCCCCCGCACTCGGCCTGTCTCGCCAACGAGGATCGCCAGGCCTTCTACAACCTCTTCGACAAGCTCACGGCCAAGTTCCGCCCCGCCGACGACACCGAACTCGCCCTCGTCCGCGAAATCGCCGAATTCCAATGGAAAAACACGCGGAATAAACAGATGGAGGCGGCACTATTCAATCGCGAACTCGTCCGCCAGGGCACCCGCATCCAGCCCAGCCTCCCCGAGCTCCGCGACCTCGAAATCTCCCTCGCCGCCCAGGAGGCCCTCACCGGCAACAAGACCGTCGCCGAACTCCGTCGCGACACCCAAACCAACCTCCGCGCCGTCGCCGCGCTTCAGCGTCGCCTCGCCCACCTGCAGGCCAAGTGGCCCGCCGCCGAAGTCGTCCCGCCCACCCCGGAAGAGGATCGCAAGCTCCACCTCGTCCGGCCCGAACCCGACGACGTTCGAACCGACGCCGAATCGCCGCAACCCGCAGAAAACACAACGGAAGAGCTCCACGTCAACGGTCCCGTCACCGCCAAGGTCGTCGAGCTCTACTCCAGCATCTTCCACCCGTCCCACCTCGAACTGGTCGGGCACGAACCCCTGGATCCCGAAGCGGCCTAGAAAACCATGGAATCCCAGGCCATTTTTCATCAACTCCTCGACGTCTTCGTCGACGAAGCCGACAGCGCGCCGCGCACAGCGCCCGCCGTGTCGCCATCCGCCTGGGCCCAATCCGCGCTCGGCTTCACGCCGACGCCCGAACAAGCGAAAACGCTCGACCACGACGCCCATCGCCTCATCCTGTGCTGCCATCGCCACTGGGGCAAATCAACCATCGTCGCGGTCAAGGCGCTCCATCACGCCATCTTCAACCCCGGCGCCGAAATCGCCGTGCTAAGCCGATCCCTCAAACAGGCCGGCCACTTACTAACTATGGTGTGTAACTTCGCCGAAAAGATCGGCTACGCCCGCAAGCGAGTCCACGGTCACGACCACTCGCTCCACCTGCCCAACGGCTCCAAGATCTTCGCCGTCGCCAACGCCGCCGATACCGCCCGCGGCTACACCGCCGACATCCTGATCGTCGACGAAGCCGCCTTCGTTCCCGATCCCGTCATCGCCGCCGCCTCCGGCGCCCTGGCCAACTCAAACGGCAAACTCTGGCTCCTCTCCGTGCCCAACGGCGAAGCCGGCCTCTTCTATAACGTCTGGCGCGCCAAGGGGCTCCCCGGCTGGCACCGCGTCCACGCGACGGCCGCCGTGGCGCCATTCGCCACTCCAGCGTTCTTGGCCGAACAGCGCCGCCTGTTCCCGCTCACGTTCCGCCAGGACTTCTTCTGCGACTTCAAAAACGAGCAGGGCCGTTTCATCTCGCGCGAAATCATCGAAGCCGCCTTTTGCGGAAAAAATGCAGCCCAGCCACATCCGGTTCCAAGCGGGTCTCGTATACCCCTTTGAAAGGATTTTCCAACACCAACATGTCACTGCTTTCTACATGGAAACGGGTCCTCCCCCTGGCCCTGCTGGCGTCGTCCGCCTTCGCCTCCAGCCACCGCGAGGCCCTCGCCGTGCTCAATGAGCCCTGCGCCGACAATACCGATACCTATGCCTGGGTGTCCGACGGCTCTCACGACAAGCTGTACCTCGTGATGAACTTCAACCCGCTCCACGAGCCGGGTCAAGGCAACCACGGCCTCCGCGCCTGCAACGGCTACCGCTATGAATTCCACATCGGTAAAGGCACGTCGCTGAAGGACCGCATCGTCTACCGCGTCGAGTTCAACAACACCCTCAAAACCGCCAAAACCCCGGGGCCGACGGACGCTCTCGGCGGCGGCAATGAACTGCTCTGGCAGCTCACCGGCGGTACCGAAACCATGACCGTCTGGCGCGTTGCCGGCTCGGAAAATCAGAACGGCGAAGGCGACGTCGTCCTCGTCAAGGACGTCCCGGTCCTGCCCAATAACCACGGCCCCCAGACGGACCGCCTCGTCTACGGCCTCGGCACGTTCAAGGGCTACAACTCCGGCGACGCCACCAGCCGCGAAGTCGGCCTCTACGACCAGGCCTTCGTCGACACCTTCATCCAGAAGTTGTCCAACGGCGGCCGCGCCATCGCCGGGCAGTTCGATGACCCCTACCAGCTCGACGAAAAGGGGATCTTTGACCTCGTCAACCTCAGCCGTACCGACCTGGCCAACATCTCCGGCGCCCGCCGCGGACCCATCAAGGACGTCTTCACGGGCTTCAATGTCTTCTCCATCGCCCTCGAAATCCCGATGGCCGACATCTTCCCGAACGGCGTGCCCCACAACGGCGTCGGCCTGTCGAATTCCACCGACAGCCTCCTCCGCGTTTGGAGCTCCATCAGCCGCCAGGCCACCCAAACCGTAGACGCCTCCAACGTCATCACCGGCGTCAAAGGATCGGGCAACTGGGTCCAGGTCGGCCGCAACGGCCTCCCGCTCTTCAACGCCGGCCTCGTCGGTGCCCAGCGCCAGACGCAGTACCTCCGCACCTCCCCGATGAACGATGTTACTAACTTCGGCGCCGACATCCTCTACCCGGTCCTGGTCCGCGACATCGACGCGCTCGGCATCTACAAGGCCCTCGGCCTGCCCGACGAAGTCGTCAAGACCCTCAAAGGGCCCCGCGTCGACATCATCAAGGCCATCAACCTCGGCCGCCCGATCCCGATCGAAGACGGCGCCACCGGCGACGTCCTTACCATCGACGCCGCCATCGACTCCAGCTTCCCGAACGGCCGTAAAATCGGCGGCGGAACGGCGCCCAACCGCAACCAGGTCAATGTCAACACCGTCCTGCTCAGCCTGATCGCCGCCGGCGACCCGGCCTTCGGCCTCGCCAAAGGCGTCGAGGTGAACGACAAGGACTACAACCCCAACTTCCCGTTCCTCGCTCCCGCCCACCAGGGCTTGCTGCAGGGTCACGGTGGCACCAACACCCCGACCGTCCCGGTCATCCCCAACCCGTA
>CANIFK010000772.1 GCA_947466555.1 Acidobacteriota bacterium
CCACCCCGACGACTTCGGCGTCGATGTCGAAATCACCATCCGCAAACACCACCTGCCCCACCGCTTCCCCGAAGAAGCCATCGCGCAGGCCAAGGATGTCCAACTCGAAATCCCGGCCTCGGAAATCGCCAAGCGCAAGGATTTCCGCGACCTGCCAATCGTGACAATCGACGGCGAAACCGCCCGTGATTTCGACGACGCCGTCTACGTCGAACGCCTCCCCAACGGCAACTGGCGCCTCGACGTCCACATCGCCGACGTCAGCCACTACGTGCGCCCCGGCTCCGCCATCGATAAGGAGGCGCTCTTCCGCGGTACCAGCGTCTACTTCCCCGATCGCGCCGTGCCCATGCTGCCCCACGAACTGTCCACCGGCATCTGCTCGCTCCGCCCCAACGAAGACCGCCTGGTCATGTCCGCCGAACTCGAACTCGATAAGGCCGGCGACATCGTCGGCCAGACATTCTGCCGCGGCGTCATCCGCTCCGCCGCGCGCATGACGTACACGGCGGTAGCCAAAATACTCGATGGCGACGAAGCCGAGCGCAAGACCTACGAAACCCTCGTGCCCCACTTCGAACGCATGAAGGAACTCGCGCTCATCCTGAATCGCAAGCGCACCAAGCGCGGCTCCATCGATTTCGACCTGCCCGAATCCCTCATCGAATTCGACGAAAACGGCCTCATGATCGGCGTCTCACGCGCCCCCCGCAACATCGCCCACCGCATCATCGAAGAGTTCATGCTCTCGGCCAACGAAGCCGTCGCCGCCCACATCGCCCACGCCAACGTCCCCTCGCTCTACCGCATCCACGAAGTCCCCGACGCCAAGAAGGTCCACGATTTCGAAGAGATCGCCTCCCAGTTCGGCTACACCCTCGCCTTTGGCGCCCTGCCGGTGAAGAAGTTCGGCATGGTGGATAAGAAGCGCGACGGCCGTAAAGTACGTCGCGATATCGTCATGGCCGACGAACGCGCCGCCGTCACCTCCCGCAACTACCAAAAGTTGATCGGCAAAATCGAAGGTAAACCCGAAGAGCGCATCCTCAGCTACCTCATGCTGCGATCGCTAAAACAAGCCCGCTACTCCTACGAAAACCAGGGCCACTTCGCCCTCGCCGCCGACACCTACACCCACTTCACCTCCCCCATCCGCCGCTATCCCGACCTAATGGTCCACCGCGTCCTGGGCAACCTGCTCGACGACGCCCCCGCCGGCTGGACCGAAGAGCAGATGGAGGAACTAGGCACCGATTGCTCCTTCACCGAACGCCGCGCCGGCGAAGCGGAACGCGATCTGGTCGAGTGGAAAAAGGTCCAATTCATGATCGACCGCGTCGGCGAAGACTTCGACGCCATGATCATCTCCGTCACCAAATTCGGCCTCTTCGTCGAACTGGAGCAGCTCTTCATCGAAGGACTCATCCCAATCGACACCATCCCCGGCGATCGCTTCAAATTCCACGACAACGCCCGCCGCCTCGTCGGCGAACGCACCCGCCGCGAATACAAGATCGGTGAGAAGGTCCACGTCATTCTCGACCGTGTCGACGCCGCCGCCAAATCACTCCAATTCGGCATCTGGCAGGCGCCCCAACCCGGACGCAAAAACAAGAAGGCCCGCTCCAGGCGCGATCATTAAAAGATATACTCTTCATCATGCGGAAATGGCCTTACCTTGTCGTGACTGGCTTTGCAATGCTCGCGCAAGCGGCGCCCGTCCCGGCAGTGTTAACTGCAAAGTGCGCGGCATGCCACAGCGAAAAAGCAAAGGCGAGTGATTTTGTTGTTACCGACGCGGCCTCCATCCGAAAAGGCGGCAAAAAGCACGGCATGGCAGTCGTCGGCGGGCACCCGGAAAAGAGTCCGTTGCTATTGATGATGAAGGGCGAAATGTCGCCCCGCATGCCCCTCGGCGGCGAACTGACCGCCGAAGAAATCGCCTCCGTCGAAGCCTGGGTGAAGGCCATGCCCGACGAACGCCAACAGGCCAAGGCCGAATGGCGTTGGCCCTACGAAAAGCCCGTAAAACCCGCCATTCCAGCCATTCCCGACGCAAAGCTGGCGAAGAACGCCGTCGATCATTTCATCCTCGCAAAGTTAAACGCCGCCCACGTTCCGCCCGGCCCGCCCGCCTCCAAGCGCACCCTCGCCCGCCGCGTCTATTTTGATCTCATCGGCCTCCCTCCCAGCCCCAGCGAACTCGATTCGTTCCTCAGCGACAACTCCGACAAAGCCTACGAAAAGCTGATCGATAAACTCCTCGCCGACCCGCGCTATGGCGAGCGTTGGGGCCGCCACTGGCTCGATCTCGTTCGCTACGGCGAAACCTCCGGCCTCGAAGGCGATGGCGCCATCGGCAACGCCTGGCGCTACCGCGATTGGGTCGTCGACGCCTTCAACAAGGATCAGCCCTACGACAAGTTCGTCCTCCAACAACTCGCCGGCGCCGACGAACACTCAAAAACCCGCAACAACTATCAGCCCGACGTCCAGGGTCACGTGCCCTTGGGCTTCCTCCGCCTCGCCCCCTGGGACCGGTCCAACCTCGTCGCCGACGAAGTCCGCCAGAACTACTTAAGCGAAGTCACCGCCACAACCTCTTCCGTCTTCCTCGGCCTCACCCTCGGCTGCGCCCGTTGCCACGATCATAAATACGACCCCATTCCGCAAAAAGACTTCTACCGTTTCCAAGCTTTCTTCAACGCCATACAGGTCGAAAACGTCGACGTCCCCTACAAGGATGAAGCCTTCAAGGAGCGCGCCGAAGCCCGCATCAAAGACCTCCAAACCCGCCTGAAAGAAGGCCCGGAAAAGAAGGCCTTGGAAAAGATGGAAACGGAGCTGATGCCCCGCTTCCGCGAAGGCCGCAAGACCGCCGCCGCCGCCCGCCCCGTCAACATGGAGGACCTCCGCCTGGAGATGCGGCGCAAGGACAGCGCGCTGTTCACCCTCGCCGAACGCCAACGCCACTCCCAGTTGCGCGAAGATGCCGACCGCACCCTCGACGCCGAAGAGAAGAAGGCGCTCGATGACTTCGAAGCCCCGATGCTCAAACGGTTCAAGGAGGCCCACGAAAAGGATCCCGCCTCCCTCGCCAAACGTTTCGACGTCCTCAACGTCGAAGAACTGCGCAGTGAAATCAACCGCCAAACATCCAAGATCTTCACGGCCGCCGAACGCGACAAGTTCCGCGAACTCTCCGAAACTCTCGACACCTACCGCCGCCGCATCGGCCGCTGGCAGCCCAACGCGCTGACGGTCAAAAACGTCTCCGGCCCGCCCAACGGTCCCTACATCGCCCCCACCCGCCTGCTTGTCCGGGGCGACTACCGCCAACCCGGCGACGTA
>CANIFK010000773.1 GCA_947466555.1 Acidobacteriota bacterium
ACGAAGTTGTGGATGGTCTCGATGGGCTTGGTCACGTCGAAGACCTCGACGGTGTGGCGGCGGAGGTCCTCGCTGATCGCGGTGACGGCGTCGGACTGCTCGATGGAGTACTTGGTGATCGGGTAATACGAGCGGTCCATGCCGACCAGCGTGATGTCGGTCCCGTGGAGGGTGGTCACGAAGGGCAGGCGGCGCTGGGCGGACAGAATGCCTTTGGCCAGCATCGCCGAAACGGAGTGGGGGATGGCGTAGTGGACATGCAGCAGGTCGAGCTCGTACTGTTCGGCCACCTCCGCCATCCGCGACGCGAGGGCGAGGCAGTAGGGCGGGTACTGGAAGAGCGGGTAGTTGGAAACCTCGACCTCGTGGTAGAGGATGTCGGGCCGCTCGCTCAGGCGGATGGGATTCGCGTAGGTGATGAAATGGACCTGGTGGCCGCGGTTGGCCAGCTCCAGGCCAAGCTCGGTGGCGACGATGCCGCTGCCGCCATAAGTCGGGTAACAGGTGATACCGATGCGCACGTGGCGAGTGTAGCAGGTCGATAATGGCTCGTATGCGCATTCTGATTGCCGTGGCTCATGCCGATGACGAGACGCTCGGCTGCTTCTCGCTGCTTTCCGATCCTTCGCACGAGGTCCACATCCTCCACGCCACCGACTCGGCGCCGCGGGATTTGAAGTATGCCCTTCGGTCCGGCTTTCTGTCGCGCGGCTCCTACCTCGCCGCGCGGCGGGCGGAGACGATGGCGGTGCTGGCCAAGGCTGGAATGGCGTCCGAGCGTTACCACTGCCTGGGCCTGGCGGATCAGGAGGCGCCGGTGTATTGGCCGCGCATCCGGGCATACGTGGAGAGCTTCGGGGCGGACCGGGTGTACACGCACGCCTACGAGGGCGGGCATCCCGATCACGACGCGGTGGCGCTGGCGCTGGCGGGGTTGCCGAACGTTTGGGAGTTCCCGCTCTATCACGCCTGGGGCGCCGAGTTTGTCCCGAATACTTTCCTCGGCGGGGCCGCGGAGAGCGTCGTCGAGCTCGACGCGGACCGGCAACGCGCCAAGCGCTCCTGGCTCGATTGCTTCGCGTCGCAGCAGCGGGTGATCCAGATGTTCCCGGTCGACCGGGAGCAGTTCCGCCCCGCGCCGGCGTACGATTTCTCGCGGCCGCCGCACGAAGGGCCGCTCTACTACGAGATCCGGAAGCTGGGGTGGACGTGGCCGGATTGGCGCAAGGCTACACTAGATGCATAGGTAACCATCGTGGCCACTAAGACGACCGTACGGAGCAACCCCTCCACTCCGCTCAGCACCAATAAGCACCTGCTGAAGTGGGTGGAGAAAATGGCGCGGCTCACCAAGCCCGCCCGGATCCATTGGGTAAGCGGATCCGACGAAGAGAACCAGACGCTGCTCGACCAGATGGTCGGGGCGGGGACGCTGACGAAGCTGAACGAGGATCTGTGGCCGGGTTGTTACTACGCCCGCTCGGACGCGAGCGACGTCGCGCGTGTCGAGGACCGGACGTTCATCTGCTCGCTGTCCAAGGACAACGCCGGGCCGACGAACAACTGGGAAGATCCGTTCAAGATGCGGCGGAAGTTGAAGGGGCTCTTCCAGGGCGCGATGCAGGGCCGGACGATGTATGTGCTGGCGTTCAGCATGGGCCCGGTGGATTCGCCGTTGGCGCGGATTGGTGTGCAGTTGACCGATTCGCCGTATGTGGTCGTCAATATGCGGATCATGGCGCGGATTGGGCTGCGCGTGTTCCAGGAGATCGATAAGGGCGAGAAGCGCGTCGTGCCTTGTATGCACTCCGTCGGCATGCCGCTGACGCGGGGCAAGAAAGACGTGATGTGGCCGTGCAATCCGGAGAAGTACATCGTGCACTTCCCGGAGACGCGTGAGATCTGGTCGTATGGGTCGGGGTACGGCGGCAACGCGCTGCTGGGCAAGAAGTGCTTTGCGTTGCGGATTGCGTCGAACATCGCCCGCGATGAAGGCTGGATGGCCGAGCACATGCTGATCCTGGGCGTGGAAGATCCCAAGGGCGAGAAGACTTACGTGGCGGCGGCGTTCCCCAGCGCTTGCGGCAAGACGAACTTCGCGATGTTGATTCCGCCGAAGAGTTTCAAAGGCTGGAAGATCTGGACTGTGGGCGACGACATCGCCTGGATCAAGCCGGACGCCAAGGGCGAACTGCGGGCGATCAATCCGGAATCGGGCTTCTTTGGCGTGGCTCCGGGGACGTCGATGAAGACGAATCCGAACGCGATGCTGACTCTCCAGAAGAACTCGATCTTCACGAACGTGGCGCTGACGCCGGAGGGTGGTGTTTGGTGGGAGGGCATGACCGATACGCCTCCGGCCGAGTGCACCGACTGGCAGGGCAAGCGTTGGACGCCGGCGATTGCGGCGGAGACCGGGGCGAAGGCGGCGCATCCGAATGCGCGGTTCACGGCGCCGGCGTCGCAGTGTCCGACGATCGACCCGGCGTGGGAAGATCCGGCGGGCGTACCGATTTCGGCGATCATCTTTGGCGGCCGGCGGCCGACTACGATGCCGCTGGTGTTCCAGGCGTTCAACTGGTCGACGGGCGTGTATGTGGGCGCGACGATGGGCTCGGAGATGACCGCGGCTGCTGCGGGCACCGTGGGCAAGGTGCGGCGCGATCCGATGGCGATGTTGCCGTTCTGCGGGTACCACATGGGCGACTATTTCCGGCACTGGATCAAGATGCAGCGGCACCTGACGACGACGCCGCGGATCTTCCACGTGAACTGGTTCCGGCGCGGGCCGGCGGGCGAGTTCCTGTGGCCTGGGTATTCGGAGAATATGCGTGTGTTGAAGTGGATCGTGGACCGGGCGCATGGGCGCGCGGCGGGTCGCGAGACGCCGATCGGGTGGATGCCGAATTACGAGGATCTGGAGTGGAAGGGGCTGCCTTTCACGAAGGAGCAGTTTGAGGAGTTGCAGGCGTTCGACCGGAAGCAGTGGCGGCAGGAGGTGATTGGGCAGGAGGAGCTGTTTATCGACCTGCATGATCATTTACCGCCCGAGATGGTTTACGAGCGCGAACTGCTGATTTGCCGGTTGTAGGGTAGGCGTAATTTTGGACACACTTCGGGTGTAGCTCGTCGCTTTTGGGGTTACATCACGGGCTCGATTCCGGTTGCCGGCGGGCTGTTGACGATCGTTTGGACGGGGGCCGGAGCCGGGATTTCGGCGGTTTCGGTCTCCGTTGGCGTCGGCGTTTCGGGCTCGTCGTTTGTTTTCAATGACTCTTGGGAGGGTCCTTGCATGGCGGCGAATTTCTTGGGGCGCATGATGTCGCGTTCCAATCTGCTGATCGT
>CANIFK010000774.1 GCA_947466555.1 Acidobacteriota bacterium
ACCGGTTTGTGACGTCGGTGCTGTATGAACTGCCCGTCGGCAAGGGGCGGCAGTTCCTTGCCGGTGCGCCGGGAGTGGTGGATGCGGTGCTGGGCGGATGGTCGTTGGGCTCGATCGTCACGGGGACTGCGAACCTGCCGTTCAGCCCGACCGTGCAGGGGAATCCGGCGAACACGGGAACGTATGGCGTCGTGCAGCGGCCGGACGTCGTTGGCGCGGGGTATTCGGGCGAACGCACACTGCAGCGTGACTTCAACACCGCGGCTTTTGCGCGTCCGGCGAACTTCACGTATGGCTCGGCGGGGCGGAATATCCTGCGCGGGCGGCCGCAGTTCAACTGGGACTTCTCGGCGTTGAAGAACTTCCGGATTACCGAACGGGTGAAGGCGCAGTTCCGGTTTGAAGCGTTCACGTTCACCAATACGCCGCGGTTCGGGGCGCCGGGAAATGTGTTGGGCACGGCGGCTTTCGGCGTGATCAGCAGCGCCGCGACCCCGCGGAATTTGCAGTTTGGTTTGAAGCTACTCTGGTAGGCGAAATCTCCATGTTGAATCGACGCCAATTTCTTGCTGCCTCCGCGATTGCGGCGGCACCGGCCAAGCGCCGGAATGTGATCTTCATTCTGAGTGACGATCACCGCTATGACGCCATGGGTTTTCTGAAGGCGCAGCCGTGGCTGCGGACGCCGCAGATGGACCGGATGGCGAGCGAGGGCGTGCACTTCAAAAACGCCTTTGTGACGACGGCGCTCTGCAGCCCGAGCCGGGCTTCGGTGTTGACGGGCGTGTACGCGCACCGGCATCGGATTGTGGACAACAACACGCCGATTCCCGTGGGGACGACGTTCTTTCCGACGTATTTGCAGAAGGCGGGGTACAAGACCGGCTTCTTCGGCAAGTGGCACATGGGCGCGGAGACGGACGCGCCGAAGCCGGGATTCGACCAATGGGTGAGCTTCCGCGGGCAGGGCACGTATCTGCCGAGTCCGAACGGGATCAACGTCAACGGGAAGAAGGTACCGCAGAAGGGCTACATCACCGATGAGTTGACCGATTATGCGGTGGAGTGGATGCGGAGTTTGCCCAAGAATCAGCCGTATTTCCTGTATCTTTCACACAAGGCGGTGCACGCGGAATTCCAGCCGGCCAAGCGGCACGAGGGGATGTACAAGGACGCCAAGTTCGTCTATCCGCCGACGATGGCGCCGGATGGGGAGATGGCGCAGAACCGGCCGACGTGGGTGAAGAATCAGCGGAACTCGTGGCATGGGGTGGATTACCCGTATCACTCGACGTTGGATATCGCCGATTACTACAAGCGCTACGCGGAGACGCTGATGGCGGTGGATGAGAGCATTGGGCGGGTGTTCGATGAGTTAAAGACGCGCGGGGAATTGGACTCGACGCTGGTGATTTATATGGGGGACAACGGGTTCGCTTTCGGGGAGCACGGGCTGATTGATAAGCGGACGGCGTATGAGGAGTCGATGCGCGTGCCGTTGCTGGCGCGGTGTCCGGAGTTGTTCGGGGGCGGGAAAACGGTGAAGGAAGTAGTGGCGGGGATCGACATTATGCCGACCGTACTGGCAACTGCGGGGGCGGCGGGGCCGAAGGGATTGGACGGGATGAATTGGCTGCCGCTGGTGCAAGGGCAAAAGGTCCCGTGGCGGAAGGAGTTGCTGTACGAGTATTACTGGGAGCGGAATTTTCCGCAGACGCCGACGATGCATTCGTTGCGCGGGGAGCGGTACAAGTTCATCCGGTATCAGGGAATCTGGGATACCGATGAGTTATACGACATGCAGGAGGACCCGTTGGAGAGCCGGAACTTGATTGCCGATCCGCGGGTGGCCGATGTTGTGAAGCAGATGCGGGAGCGGTTGTTTGACGTGTTGGAAAAGACGGAAGGGATGAACATTCCGCTGCAGCGAGACCGAGGTGGCTTGAACAACAAGCGGAATGAGGGCAAAGGGAAAGCCGCGGATTTCCCGGCGGAGATTTACAAGGCGCCGGGCGGGCCGGCGCGGCATAACTAGGGCCAGTGAGACGGTTCGCCGGTTTCGAGCTCGAGCCAGTTGTTCTGGGGGAGAGCTTCGACGGGCAGGTTGTCGAGCCAGATGGAGAGCTGGAACGGAATGGTTTCGCCGGGCTGGTAGCCGAGTGCTGACAGCGGCACGGCGGCTTCGACGATGCGGCCGGTGGCGAAGTCCGCCGGCGTGAGCGTGACTTCTTCGCGCTGGGTTTTCAGCCGGATCTGCAGATGCGTCTGGGCGGGCATGGGATCGAAGTCGCAACGCAGATAGAACGTGTCTCCGCTCGTGCCGTAGTAAAACATGGCCAGGCCGCTGCGGCCGCCGTGCATGGCGCCTTGCTTCTGATCCACCTTGTACTCGCCGGCGCCCATCCATTCGAAGTAGGACGAGACCTCGCCGTCGATGACGGGTTGGATACGGGAGGCGGGGCGGATGTTATGCTCCGCGCTGGAGATGCGGAGGATGGGGCGTCCGAGCTCTTCTGGCGCAGGCTGGCCGAGGAGGCGGTAGACGTTTGAGAGATGATCGCGGAAGAGCTGATCGAACTCGGCGCGGTTGGCCGATTCATGGTGGGGACCGTACCACCAGCACCAGTCGGAACCCTCGGCGATGAGGATCTCTTCGAAGGCCATTTCGCGATCCGCGGCCGGCGCGGCGGCGGCGTATTTGTCGTACGCCTGACGGGCCTTGAGGAGATGTTCCCAGGCGCGGTTATCCTCGTCGAAACCAATCCAGACGTCGAAATTGGCGCTGATCCAGGAGCCGGGAAAGATGCCGGTGAGCGGCTGGGGCGTATGGCGTTCGAGCGCCTCGCTGACGGTGAGGGCGTTGAGGTTGGGCGTGGATTCCAGACGCTGGTAAAGTTCGCGGAGGAACTCGCGGCCGCTTTCGGGGAAGTACTCCCAAGCGTTTTCGCCATCGAGGATAACGGGGACCAGAGCGTCGCGCCCACCGGCGTTTTCGACGATGCGGGAGATGAGATGATCGGCCGCCTCCGCGGGGCCCATTTTCGAATACGTGAAGCCGACGAGATCGCTTAGGTAGTGATCGCGGAAGAGGCCATGCAGCTGTTTGCCGTTCTGCTGCCAGAGGTAGGGGCGGTAGGTCTCTACGACGCCGGCGTCGCGGCCGAGCGTGCGGCTGAGCACGCCGTTATCGGTAGCAAACCACTTGAAGCCGCATTCGGCGGCAAGGGTTAGCGCCTCGTCGGAGACGGAGCCTTCGCTGGGCCAGAGGCCCGTTGGCGCCACGCCGGTCTGCTGTTCCATGTAGGCACGGGCGCGGCGGAGTTGCTCGCGGGCGTCTTCGGGAT
>CANIFK010000775.1 GCA_947466555.1 Acidobacteriota bacterium
CAACGGCTCCATCGCCTCCCTGGGCAAGCATGCGCTGCTGCCCGACGTGCTGATCTTCCGCGAGGCCGTGCGCTATGCGCTGACCTACAACGAGTTCTTCGACGCGCCGGATATTCCGAAGGCGAAGGCGCTTCTCACGGAAGGCCAGAAGCGGGCCGAGCAACTGCTGCACGGCGAGGCGCCGTGGACGCGGGCGACGGGGCTCGTCGTGCGCGGGTATGTGTCGAAGATCGATGGCTCGGTGCAGCCATATGGGTTGGTAGTGCCGCCGTCGTATGACCCGAAGCTGCCGCGGAAGTGGCGCGTGGACGCGTGGTTCCACGGACGCGCGGAAAAGCTGAGCGAGGTGAACTTCCTGGCGGAGCGGATGTCGCGGCCCGGTGAGTTCACGCCGGCCGATACGATCGTCGTGCACCTCTACGGGCGCTACTGCAACGCTAACAAGTTCGCCGGAGAAGTGGATCTGTTTGAGACGCTGGACGCGATGCGGAAGCAGTACGCCGTCGATGACGACAGGATTCTGGTGCGCGGGTTTTCGATGGGCGGTGCGGCGGCATGGCACTTCGGCGCGCATCACGCCGGGCGCTGGGCGGCGGTCGCGCCCGGGGCTGGTTTTTCGGAATCAGCCGAGTTCCTGAAACTGGCCGAGCGCAAGGAAGTAACCCCGGCCTGGGAGCAGACGCTGTGGCGGATGTACGACGCGACTTTGTATGCCGCCAACTTCACCAACGTGCCGCTGGTCGCCTATTCGGGCGAGATCGATGGACAGAAGCAGGCGGCCGATCTGATGGCGAAGTACCTGGACAAAGAAGGCATCCAGATGACGCACATCATCGGGCCGAACACGCCGCACCGGTACCATCCGGATTCGAAGATTGAGATCGATAAGCGGCTCGATGCGATCGCCGCGCGGGGCAGGGAAGCCTATCCCCGGCGGGTGAAGTTCGTCACCTACACGCTGCGCTACAACCGCATGAAGTGGGTGGTCATCGATGGCATGGAGAAGCACTGGGAGAAGGCGAGCGTCGAGGCCAGCGTGCACAACAAAGAGGCGTTGCAGGTGACCACGGCGAACGTCAGCGCGCTAACGATTGATTACGGTGCTGGCGGCGCGCCGGTTGAATTGGTCGGCAAGGCCGCGATCGCGATTGATGGGCAGACCGTGGCTGTTCGTGGCCCGGCGAGCGACCGGTCGTGGACGGTTCACTTGGCCAAGTCCGGCGGCAAGTGGGCGGCGGTCGCGAATACTCCCGAGGGCAAGGTGAAGCGGCACGGGTCGCAGGGCCCGATTGATGACGCCTTCATGAACTCGTTCCTGTTCGTGGTGCCGAGTGGCGTGCCGGCGGGCGAGGCAGGGAAGCGGATCGCGGAAGAGCAGGCGCGAGCCATTCGCGAATGGCGCCGGCAGTTCCGCGGCGATGCGCGGGTGAAGAAAGATGTCGATGTGACTGCGGAAGACATCGCGGCGCACAACCTGGTGCTGTGGGGCGACCCGGCATCGAATTCGCTGATCGCGAAGACCGTGGGCCAGTTGCCGTTGCAGTGGTCGGCGAGCGAGTTGACCGTGAAGGGCCAGAAGTTCAATGCCGCGACCACCTACCCCTCGCTGATCTATCCCAACCCGCTGAACGGGAAGAAGTATGTGGTGCTGAACAGCGGGTTCACGTTCCGGGAGTTCGACAACCTGAACAACGCGAGGCAGATCTCGAAACTGCCCGACTGGGCGGTGATCGACGTGACGGTGCCGGCCAACGGACGGTACCCGGGCAAGGTGGCCGCGGCGGGGTTTTTCGACGAAAAATGGCAGTAGCGGGCGGGGCAGAAACACTGCCCCGATACGCTATTGCGCAAAGGCTGGCTGGAAATTTCATGCCAGCTACATTTTTTCGGGGTGAAACGCATTTTTTCTCAATTTCCGCCCGTTCTTACCGTATTCTCTCCCTATAGGCATGCAGACCGCGAGTCAGATTACTCGCCTGCTCAGTGAGTGGAGAGCAGGCAATTCGGACGCCGCCGAGGCGCTGGCACCGTTGGTGTATCCGGAACTTCGCCGCCTGGCGGAACGGCATCTCAAGAAAGAATGGCGGATGCACACGTGGCAGCCGACGGAGCTGGTCAGCGAGGCGTTTCTGCGGCTGATGGCTGGGACGGCGCCGTCGGTGGACGACCACAACCACTTCTTCTCCTTCGCCTCGCGGATGATGCGGCAGATCCTGGTGGACTACGCGCGGAGGCGGGTGGCGGAGAAACGCGGCGGGGGGAAGGTGCAGGGCGCGGTGAGCGATTGGGACAAGGTCGCCTCGCCGGAGCCGGAAGACACGGTGTTGGCGCTGCACGATGCGATTGACGAGATGATGAAGTTCGACGAGCGGAAGGCGCGCGTGATTGAGATGTCCTACTTCGGCGGGATGAGTCTGCACGAGATTGCGGCGGTGATGGGGATGAGCGCGCCGACGGTGATGCGCGATCTGCGCACGGCCGAGGCGTGGCTGCGGCGTTCGTTGAGCGAGCAGGGCGTGATACTAACGCCGATGGCGGCACCGAGGGAACAAGCGGTTCCATGAAGCCAGGGGATTGGGCGCGCGTCGATGCCCTGTTTCAACGCGCGATTGAACTGCCGCCGCAGGAGCGGAAGGCTTTCATTCGGCGCGAGGCGGGCGGGGACAACACGTTGGAGCACGAGGTACTCTCGCTGCTCTCCTTTGACCAGGGGACGAGTGGGGGGCTGGACCGTGCCGTGCAATCGCTGGCGGCGCGGGTGGTGGAGGAGACCGAGATTGTCGGCGAGCGGATTGGGATCTACCGGATCCTGCGGAAGATCGGGGAAGGCGGGATGGGCACCGTGTACCTGGCGCTGCGGGATGACGGGGAGTTCCGGAAGGAAGTAGCGGTCAAGATTGTCCGGCTGGGGATGGAGACACCGCAGTTTGTGGAGCGGTTCCGGAAGGAACGGCAGATCCTGGCGAACCTGGATCATCCCTACGTGGCGCGGTTGTTGGATGGCGGGGCGGCGCAGTTGCCGGGCCGCGCGGTGGCGGTGCCGTACCTGGTGATGGAGTTCGTCGATGGCGTGCCGATTCACGCCTACTGCAAAGACAATGCGCTGGCGCTCGGGGAGAAGTGCCGGTTGTTTATGCGGGTGTGCGAGGCGGTGGCGCATGCGCACAGGCAGTTGATTGTGCACAGGGATTTGAAGCCGGGCAACATTCTGGTGAGCGCCGATGGTGTGCCGAAATTACTGGATTTTGGCATTGCGCAATTGATTGAGCAGGACGAGGTTCTGGACTCCTCGGCGAGCCGGCGGCAGCTGACGATCGACTATGCGAGCCCGGAGCA
>CANIFK010000776.1 GCA_947466555.1 Acidobacteriota bacterium
GACCGCGGCATCGCCTACGAAGTCACGCCCCGCCTGGTCCGCGGTCTCGACTACTACACCCACACGACCTTCGAATTCCTCCACGGCGCCTTGGGCGCGCAGAACGCCATCTGCGGCGGCGGCCGCTACAACGGCCTGGCTGAATCGCTAGGCTCGAAAGTGCCCGCCCCCGGCATCGGCTTCTCCATCGGCGAAGACCGTCTGGTGATGGCAGTGGAAGAAGCCCGAGGCGGCATCCCAGCGTTGTCGCTGCCCCTCTTCATCGCGCCCATGACCGAAGCCGCCTTCCGCAAAGGCGCACTGATCGCCCGCGCTCTCCGCGCCCAAAACATCGCGGTAGAGGTGAACGCCCCGGCTAAAATGAAGCGCCTGATGGAACTGGCCAACAAAGCCAACGCCCGCCACACGCTGCTCATCGGCGACGACGAACTCGCCAACGGCCGCTACGGCCTGAAGAACATGCAAACCGGCGACCAGCAGTCCGTAGCCGAAGCCGACCTCGCCACCCTCCTCAACCCCTCAGACATCTCCTAGGTGACTGTCACCAAGGATTTGTCCGAACCTTAACATTCGTCGACGCGTGCCGACCCACGCCCTCCGCTCCCGCTCACCGTCGCATCGAGAACCGCACGCGGCAGGAATCGACACGTCATCCGCTCCCGTCCCGCCAATGGCTCGCCGCGATGCCATGCGCTCCCGCAGCACCACAAACCCTCGGCTGCACGCGACACAAGACGTCCACCCCATCGGCTCCTGCAGCACCGTAACCCCATGGCGGCGCCCGACGCGAATCCCCAGTGCCATCCGCTCCCGCAGCATCACAACCCCTCGGCGCCACGCGACACAAAACGTCCACGCCACCCGTTCCCGCAGCACAGTTACCCCGTGGCTCCACGCGACACAAACCGACCGCGCGATCCGCTCCCGCAGCACCGTCACCCCTCGCCCCGCGCGCGATACGAATCCCCCACCAACCGTCCAACTGCCCTTCAAATAACCGTAGCTACATAGCCCACACGGAGAAACTCGATCGTTCTGCAACCCATCAAGCGCGTCTGCCCGCGCTGCAGTCTCACCCGCCCCACGCCCCCCGACACACCCGCACACTCCACCTCACACCCTTCACCACCCGCCTCGTCCAGACCCGCGAACACCACCTCCGCACCCTCAACACCCCGCGCCGCGAACTCCCATCCCCCGCGGCACTCCAATCAATCCCCCATCCACCTCCGCCCCGCCTCCAAGGCCGTCTCCCCCTGTTTCCAAAGCCGTTTGGCGAAGATCGAAAAACCCGCGACCCTCGCCCCAACCAGCGAAAACGCCCCCCAAGGACGGCTATAATGAGAAGATAGGCTTTCGCGGACTTTTCCCCGCTAAATCCCGCTTCCTCGCACACCAAAACTAGTCATGCCAGAACAAGTACCTCTGGATTTCCTCGGAGATCTACGCCGCACCCACTCGTGCGGACAGCTGCGCGCCACCGACATCGGCCAGCGCGTGATTTTGATGGGATGGGTTCACCGCCGCCGCGATCTCGGCGGCGTGATCTTCATTCACCTGCGCGACCGCGACGGCGTCAGCCAGCTCGTCTTCCATGAAGACGAAAAGTTCGCCGCCTCCCACGAGAAGGCCGAAATGCTCCGCGCCGAGTACGTCATCGCCATCGAAGGGGAAGTGAAGGGGCGCACCCCGGAAACCATCAATCCCAATATCCCCACCGGCGAAGTCGAAGTCGTCGTCGAAAAGATCTGGATCCTGAACGAAAGCCGCACGCCTCCGTTCCCGATGGAAGACAACGTCGACGTCAACGAAGACGCCCGCCTCAAGTACCGCTACGTCGATCTCCGCCGCCCGCGCATGCAGCGCAACATCAAGCTGCGCGCCAAGATGAGCCTCGCCGTCCGCGAAGTGCTCGACGGCCTCGGCTTCCTCGAAATCGAAACGCCCTTCCTCACGAAATCCACCCCCGAAGGCGCGCGCGACTTCCTCGTCCCCAGCCGCATGTACCCCGGCGAATTCTACGCCCTGCCCCAGTCGCCGCAGATCTTCAAACAGCTGCTCATGGTCAGCGGCTTCGACAAATATTTCCAGATCGTGCGTTGCTTCCGCGACGAAGATCTCCGTGCCGACCGCCAGTACGAATTCACCCAGATCGATTTGGAGATGAGCTTCCCCCAACAGGAAACCATCGTCCAGACCATCGAACCGCTGCTCGAAAAAGTGTGCGAAGTGGCCGGCTTCAAAGTCACCGCGCCCTTCCCCCGCATGACCTACGCCCAGGCCATGCGCAGCTACGGCATCGACAAGCCGGACATGCGCATCCCGCCGTTCTACTGCGTCGAGGACCTCTTCCCGGAAGATCCCAACTTCGCCACCCCCGGCCTCCCGCTGGTCGCGATCGTGATCCCCAACACCGGCGCCCCCTCCCGCAAGGAACGCGACGACCTGAAGGCCTTCGGCCAGGAGCGCGGCCTGCGCGTGTTCGATGATGCCAAGCGCCTCGAACGTGACGCCCCCGAATCCATGGCCAAGGTGCGCGAACGCACCGGTGCCGGCGAAAACGACCTGCTCTTCCTCTGCGGCTGGCTCGGCGAACCGAAAGGTCACCGCCCCGAAGAAACCGTGCTGCAGGCCGCCGGCCAGCTCCGCCTCTTCGCCGCCCAGAAGTTCAACGACCGTCACAAGCTGCTCGACCCCACCGACTTCCGTTTCTGCTGGGTGCTCGACTTCCCGATGTTCGAATGGAACGACGAAGACGAACGCTGGGTTGCCGCCCACCATCCCTTCACCTCGGTCCACGACGAAGACATCGACAAGCTCACGGCCGACCCGGCCCGCTGCCGCGCCAAGAGCTACGACATCGTGCTCAACGGCACCGAACTCGGCTCCGGCTCCATCCGTATTCACCGCCGCGACATCCAGTCTCAGGTGTTCAGCGCCCTCGGCCTGTCGCCGGAAGAAGCCCAAACCAAGTTCGGCTTCTTGCTGGAAGCGTTGGAATACGGCGCCCCGCCGCACGGCGGCATCGCGCTCGGCCTCGACCGTCTGGTCATGATCCTCGCCGGCGAGAAATCGCTCCGCGACGTCATCCCGTTCCCCAAGACCGCCAAGGGCACGGACCTTATGTGCGAAGCCCCCAGCGAAGTCCCCGACAAGAACCTTCGCGAGCTCAACATCCAAGTCCGCGCCAAACGCACCTAGGATTCTCCTTGGTACCGGGTAACCGGACAAGTCCGTAATTCCTGAAAATTCCGATAGACGGCGAGCAACCACTCGCCGTCTTTCTTTTACAGAACCGTGTTACCGGAATTTTCTGTCTTCGCCTCACTTCGCCC
>CANIFK010000777.1 GCA_947466555.1 Acidobacteriota bacterium
CGCGTGTCCCCGGAGGGGTGTGTTGCTGCGTGGGGGCTTCCGCGGCTTGGCTCGTGCTGGGGGGCGAGGGTTGGGTTTTGGGGGACACGCTGGCGCATGTCCCCGTGGGGGGCGTTGCTGCGTGGGGGCTTCCGCGGCTTTGCTCGTGCTGGGGGGCGGTTAGGCGAGGAGGTCTTTGACTACGTTGCCGGCGACGTCGGTCAGACGGAAGTTGCGGCCGCTGTAGGGGTAGGTTAGGCGGGTGTGTTCGAGGCCGAGTTGGTGGAGAACGGTGGCGTGCATGTCGTGGACGTGCACCTTCTTTTCCACTGACTGGTAGCCGAATTCGTCGGTGGCGCCGTGGGCATAGCCGCCTTTGAAGCCGCCTCCGGCGAGGACCGTCGTGAAGCCTTCGTTGTTGTGGTTGCGGCCGTTTTGCACGTTGATTCTTCCCGCCACTTCGGTCCAGGGGCGGCGGCCGAATTCGCCGCCGATGATGACGATGGTTTCTTTCAGGAGGCCGGAGGTTTTCAGATCGCTGAGCAGGGCGGCGATGGGTTGATCGGCCTGGCGGGCGAGGCGGCGGTGGACGAGGATGTCGTGATGGGAGTCCCAGGGCTTATCGTTACCGGCGTAGACCTGGACGGCGCGGACGCCGCGTTCGATGAGGCGGCGGGCCACTAGGCAGCCGCGGGCGAAGTCGCCATCGCGGGTGGCGGACTTGATGTGCATCTCCTCGTTCTCATGCTGGTCGGCGCCGTAGCGGGCGCGGGTTTCGGCGGATTCCTTGGCGATGTCGAAGGCTTCGAGCGCCTCCGATTGCATGCGGTAGGCGATCTCCATGGACTGGATACGGCCTTCGAGTTGGGCGTCGCCGCCGCGCGCGGCAAGCTCCATTTTGTTGAGCTTTTGCCAGAGTTCGACGCGGCGCTTCTGATCGGCCGCGTTGCCGCTGCGGTCGCGGATGTGCTGGATCATCTTCTCCGGATCGGACTCGTCGGCGGGGACGTAGGTGCCCTGGTAGGCGGCGGGGAGGAAGGACGAACTCCAGAGCTGGGGGCCGACGTCGGGGACGCCGGCGCAGAGGGCGATGAAGCCGGGGAGGTTGCGGTTTTCGCTGCCGAGGCCGTAGGTGGTCCAGGCGCCCCAGGAGGGGAAGCCGGGGATGACGCGGCCGGAGTTCATCTGCATCATGGCCTGCTGGTGGGCGGGGAGGTCCGTGTGCATGGACCGGATGACGCAGAGATCGTCGGCGTGGGCGGCGGCGGTTTTGGCGAAGAGTTCGCTGACTTCGAGGCCGGATTGGCCGTACTTCTTGAAGGCGAACGGGGACCGCATGACGGTGCCGCGTTCCTGCTTGGCGGCTTTGTAGTCGCCGGGCATGGGCTGGCCGTGATACTTGGCGAGGGATGGTTTGGGGTCGAAGGTGTCGACTTGGGAAGGGCCACCGTTTAAGAAGAGAAAGATGACTTGCTTGGCCTTCGGCGCGAAGTGCGGGGACTTCGGGGCGAGGGAGGCCGATTCCGCCTGGAGGAGCTGGGCGAGGCCGATGGCGCCGAAGCCGTTGGTCATTCGAAGGAGAGCGTCGCGACGGTTCATTTGGGATTCCTAGTTGACGAAGAGCAGTTCGTTGGCGCTGAGGAGGACTTGGGCGTAGGCGCGCCAGTCGCCTGAGGCGGTGAACTCTTTGCCTAGCGCGAGTTCTTCATTGGTGGCGTTGCGGCCGTAGAGGGTGCGGTAGACCTGGTGGATTTTTTCGTCCGGGGCGCCGGTTAGCTTGGATGCCAGAGCGGTGGCGCGGGCGGCGATGAATTCACCGTTGAGGAAGTAGAGCTGCTGGAGTGGCGTCGCGGTGACGATGCGTTTTTCGGCGGTGAGATTGGGGTTGGGGAAATCGAACAGGGCGAGAGTTCCGTCGAGTTTGCGGCGGCTGATCATGCCGTAGATGGACCGCTTCTTGTTGTCCGCCTTTTCGAGGGGGATGGGGTTGGCGCCGGGGGTTGTGTCGAGCTCGCCGCTCAGGTGGAGGAACGTGTCGCGCATGGCTTCGGCGTCGAGACGCTGGCGGTTGGCGCGCCAGAGGAGGCGGTTGTCGGGGTCGACTTCCTGGTTCTTCGCGTTCTGTTCGGCGGAGCGTTGGTAGGCTTCCGACAGCATGATGGCGCGGTGGAGCTTTTTCATCGACCAGTTGTTGGCGATGAACTCGCTGGCCAGGTGATCGAGCAGGGCGGGGTGGCTGGGCGTGTCGCCCATGCGGCCGAAGTTGGAGACGGTGCGGACGATGCCTTCGCCGAAGTGGTGCTGCCAGATGCGGTTGACCATGACGCGGGCGGTGAGAGGGTTGTCGGGGCTGGCGATGGCTTCGGCGAGTTCGAGGCGGCCGGCGCCTTTGGTGAAGGGCTTGGGCTCGTCTTTGGAGAGGATCGATAGGAACGCACGCGGGGCTTCGTCGCCTTGATTTTCGGGCACGCCGCCGATGGCGATGCGCTCGTTGATGGGGGTGGGGTTGTCCTTGATGACGTGGGCGAAGGCGTAGCGCGGCGGGAGGGCGGACTGGAGGTCCTTGAGCTCGGCGCGCATGTCATTCAAGTAGTTTTTCCAGCGCCCGGTGAGGAAGCGTTCGATGGTGCCATCGGAGGTGTAGTAGCCGCGGTTGGGGCCGAACCAGAGGACGCCGTCTTCTTCCTGTTTGAACTCGCGGCCGTAGAAATCGTTGAAGAAGAGATCGCGCCACATGAAGTAGCGGTCGGGCGGGAGGGCGTAGGTTTCGCCTTTGACGTTGTCGGTATTTTTTGTGCCTTGTTGGAGGTTCTTTTCGTCGACTTTTTTGCGTTCGGCGAGGACGGCTAACGCTTCCTGGCGGAACTTGGAGAGATCGAAGTTTTCGTTCTGCCAACCTTTGAGGTAGGTGTTATCGATGGGGCCGGTTTTGAGGTATCGCGTCCAGCGGGCGAGGACTTCGGCGTCGAGGCCATCGGTGGGGGCGGAGGGGTTGCGGACGGCGCGGATGTAGCGCGGGGATTCGGACGCCAGCATTTCGGCGAGTTCTTCGGCTTGGGCTTTCAGGAAGGCTTCGATGCGCTTTTTGACGTCGGAGATTTTCTTGTCCTGGGCTTTGTAGGCCTTGACCTGGTCGGCGGGGGCGAGTTCGAATTCGCCGCGTTTGGTGGAGCTGAAGACGCCTTGGAGGGCGTAGTAGTCCTTGGTTGGGATGGGGTCGAATTTGTGGTCGTGGCACTGGGCGCAGGCGCCGGTGAGGGCCATGAATCCGCGGGTGGTGACGTCGACACGATCGTCGGTGAGTTCGGGGCTCAAGCCGTAGAAGCCGAGGCCGATGGCGTGTTCTTTGTTGTC
>CANIFK010000778.1 GCA_947466555.1 Acidobacteriota bacterium
ATGGCAAAGGTCTTTTCGTCCCACCCGTTGACCGACGATCGGATTGAAACCGCGCAGAAGAACATTCAGGAACTGCTCGAGGCGAAACCTGAGTACGTTGTGACGACCTCGGAGTTCATGGAAGTGAAGGGACGCCTTTCCTCCCTGCTGAACCGGAAGAAGGGCGAAGAGCCCGATTCCAACCGTCCGCGCCTCCGTCGCGCACCGGGTTCGACGACCGGTCCGGTAGATGCCGATGAAGACGGCAAGAAGCCCAAAGAGGACGAAGATGAGCGTCCGAAGCTCAAAAAGCGTCCGAACGCAGCGCCCGAAAATTAACTCCGTGGAAACTTTACCAACGAACAAGGGTCGCGACAGCCGTCGCGACCCTTATAATTTAGCTATGCGCCGTTCCGCATTTCTTCAGTGTCTCGCCGGCTCCGCTTTGTTTGCGCAGCAGCCCGCCTCGATCAGTGTCGCCGTCAACGAGGTCATCGTCCCCGTAACGGTTACCGACGACAAAGGCCGCTTCGTATCGGATCTGAAGCAGGAAGACTTCAAGATCTATGACGAAGGAAAGCTGCAGAAGATCTCCTACTTCAGCCGGGAACGGAATCAGCCCGTGGTGGTCGGCTTCCTGCTCGACCTCTCCAACGCCAGCCGTTTGCATTGGAAGAACTATCAGGATTCGGCCATTGAGTTGGCGCTGGCGCTGATCCCGGACAACGATAAACGGTTCTCCGGCTATCTCATCACCTACGGCAACGAAGCCGAACTGGCGGTGAATACCACGCAGGACTCCGCCAAGATCACCGAAAAAATCGCCAAGCTGAAGCCGGGCGGTGGCGCCGCGCTCTACGACGCCATCTACACCGCCTGCACATCTCGCAGCCTCGTCAAGGGCGAACCACTGGAGCCGCGCCGCGTCATTGTCGTCATCGGCGATGGCCACGACAATGCCAGCAAGAAGACGCTCGACGAAGTCGTCGAAATCGCGCAGCGCAACCTGGTGACGATTTACGGCGTTTCCACCGTCGCCTTTGGGTTCAACACGCTCGGTGAAAAGAACCTGACCCGGCTGGCCGAAGAGACCGGCGGCCGCGTGGAGTATCCGTTGCAGGGCCTGTACAAGGACGTTTCCGGCTACCTCTCCACGCCTTCCGACGAAGGCAACTACGCGCTGAAGGTTGGCACGGGCGGCTACGCGTCGGAAATCGCCAAGGGTATGTTCCGCGCCGTCTCGAACACGGCCGGCGAAGTAACGACCCAGTACATTCTCCGCTACGTGCCGGAAAACGCCGATCAGCCCAAGGTATTCCGCAGCATTCGCGTCTCCGTGCAACTGCCGAACGTCACTGTTCGCGCGCGAAAAGGCTACTATCCGTACGCACCTGAAGTAAAGCCGAAGTAGTTTCTGCCGATACGTCTTTCAAGCCCTCCATGTCCACCGCCCTCCAGATACGCCCCCTGGACTACATCGTCCTAGAGGTCTGTCTGCCCGGCGGCCGGCCCGAAAATGCCGGGGTGATACTCCTCGATAAGGAAGCGGATCAGCTGTATGTGAAGGCGCGCCGGGATTGGGACTCCTTCGAAACGGAAGAGGCGGACGTCCTCTGCGAACTGGAGGGGATGATCGAATCCATGGCGCGCGATCAGGGCGCCGCGGCGACACTGGCCTATATTGAATCGGCCTTCTCCGGAGTGGTTCGCGCCACAGACCGGCAATCCACGATGGCCGCCGACCCGGAAGCCCGGTTGCGCCGGTTGTATCGGGAAAACGTCAACTCGGTGGGAGCGATCCCGGTTATTCAGCTCAGTGCCGCCGCCGGCGCCTTGAGCGAAGAGCAGTTGCCCGGCGAAGTGATTGGCAGTGTGGATCCGCCGGGGAACGTGCGAGTCGTGCCGGGAATCTTTGCGGCGCGCGTGATCGGGCGCTCTATGGAACCGTTGATTCCCGATGGCAGTCTCTGCCTCTTCAGGCCGCACGGTGGCGGCAGCCGGAACGGGCAGAAATTGTTGATCGAAAAGTACGGCTCCTCGGACGCCACGGCGCAGTTCACCGTGAAGGTCTATCGCAGTGAAAAACGGGTCCACGAAGATGGCACCTGGGAGCACGAGCGCATCCGAATGGTTCCGCTGAACCCGGAGTTCGAAGAGTGGAATCTGACGCCGGACGAGTTTCAGGTCATCGGTGAATTCGTGGCCGTTCTTCCCAGCGAAGAATGACGCCGCTCGAACGCGCCCGCCAACTCGTCGCCGGCGCCGAGCGCGTTGCTGTGCTGACGGGCGCCGGCATCTCCGCCGAAAGTGGCATCCCTACTTTTCGAGGCGCTGGGGGGTTATGGCGCAAATTCAGGCCGGAGGATTTAGCCACGCCCGAAGCGTTTGAGCGGAATCCGGAGTTGGTGTGGGAATGGTACATATGGCGCCGTGCGCTGATCGGCGAGGCCCAGCCCAATGCGGGCCATCTGGCGCTCGCCCAGTGGGAACGGCGCGTGCAGGAGTTCAGTCTGATCACACAGAATGTCGATGGGCTGCACGACCGCGCCGGATCGCGTCGAATCCTGAAGATCCACGGCGACATCTGGCTCTCCCGCTGCACAGCGTGCAGTTACCAGCGGATGGATCGGAACGCGGAGTACGCCGGCCCGCCCCGCTGCCCGGAGTGCGAGGCGCTGCTTCGCCCTGGCGTGGTTTGGTTCGGTGAACAGTTGCCGCGGCTGGTGTGGGACACGGCCGAAAGAGCCGTCCACGACTGCCAACTGCTGGTCGTCGCCGGCACCTCCGCGCAGGTGTATCCGGCCGCGGGGCTCATCGGGCAAAGCCGCGCTCCCGTCATTGAAATCAACATCGAAGACACGCCCTATACGCCGGCCGTGTCGGTGGCGTTGCGAGGGGTCTCCGGCGATCTGCTACCGCAATTGTTCGAGCCATGATTCAGACAACCTTTGAATGGGCACTAGCTCGCGAACGGCTGCAACCTCGCGCGGCCCGGCGGAGCGGCGTCTCCTACTTCCAGCATGTGGCCGAGGGCGTGACAATTCTGGCCGCACTCAACGCGCCACTCATCGCGCAGCAGGCCTATTGCCTCCACCCGCTTACACAAGCCGATGGAGAACTGACCGCAAATTTCGACCAGCTGCGCGGGTGTGATCCGGAGGCGGTCGCGCTGGCGATCGAGTATCGCTGGGTGGCCAACCGCGGGGCGCGACGAGTGGTCCGCGAGTCTGGCTGGCGGATCGAGCTGAGCTGCCTGCCCTCGGTGAACGCGATGCTGATCGCCGACAAGGTGCAGAACCGGAAGGACTTTCTGGCGCATTTCACCGCCGCCAGCCACCCCGAATACGGTGA
>CANIFK010000779.1 GCA_947466555.1 Acidobacteriota bacterium
CCCCATGCGTTGCGGGAGGCGAACGCCTATTACAGCCCTTCGAAGGGCGCGTTGCTGTTCGGGTATTTCCAGGCCAATGCGGAGCGGGTGGTGGACAACCTGCCGGGCGGCCTGGTATTTACGTGCCTGTCCCACGATGTGGTGGCGCACGAGACGACCCACGCGCTGATGGACGGGATTCACCGTTACTACCAGCACACGACCAACCCGGACATTGCGGCGTTCCACGAGGCGTTTGCCGATATTGTGGCGCTATTCCAGCACTTTTCGATTCCGTCGGCGCTGCGGCACACGATCGCAAAGTCGCGGGGGGACCTGCGGGCGAACAATCTGTTGGCGGATTTGGCGCAGCAGTTCGGGCAGGCGTCGAGCGGGTCGCGGGCGTTGCGTTGCGCTTTGGGGGAGGCGCCGAAGGTAACCGATTACGCCAACGCCACCGAGGCGCACGACCGTGGCGCGGTGCTGCTGGCGGCGGTGTTCCAGGCGTTCCTGGAGATTTATGAGGCCCGGGTCGAGGACCTGCGGCGGCTGGCAACGGGCGGCACGGGGGTGTTGCCACAGGGCGCGATTTCGGTGGACCTGGTGAACCGCCTGGCGCGGGAGGCGGCGTGGACGGCAGAGCGGGTGTTGACGACGTGCATCCGGGCGCTGGACTACTGCCCGCCGGTGGACCTGACGTTTGGCGACTATCTGCGGGCGTTAATTACGGCGGACATGGACTTGGAGCCGGAGGACGAGTTGAACTACCGGACGGCATTCATCAGCGGGTTCCGGGCACGGGGGATTTACCCGTCGGGCGTGCGGAATTTCAGCGAGGAGAACCTGCGCTGGCAGCCGCCGTCGTTCGATGTGAAGGCGGTGAAGATTCAGGAGATGATCCGGGATCTGGACTTGAGCTGGGGATTGTCGACGGGACGGCGGGAGTCGTTTATGCAGGCGGAGAAGAATGGGTACCAGCTGTTGCAGGCCCTTCGGGCGCTGTCGCCTGGGGATGCGAGGGAGATCCGGAAAGACCTGGGTTTCTACATTCAGCCGGAGCCGGATATGCCGGCGGGGATCCGTTTGAACAGCGCCGGGTTGCCGAAGCTGGAGATTCACGGGGTGCGGCCGGCGCGGCGGATTAACAGCCGGAATGAGCAGATCACCGATTTGGTCGTGGAGGCTGTTCAGCAGTTCGTGGTGAAGGACCCCGACTCGGGGATAACTTCGACGCATCGCGGCGGCTGCACGCTGTTGATCGACCTCCAGGAGTACCGGATTCGCTACGCGATTCGGAAGAGCGTCGGGAAACAGAACCGGATCGACGCCGAGCAGAAGTTCCTGCGCGCGGCGGCCGAGGGGACGCAGGCGTATTTCGACAATGATCGCGATGCCGAGCCGTTTGCGATGCTGCACCGGGGCTGCTAAGGAGATGGGGAAAATGGACAACACAGTACGCGTGCGCATGTACCGGCAGGGGCTGGGCGACTGTTTCCTGCTGACGATTCCCACGGGGAAGGCGCGGCCGTTCTACATGATGATCGACTGCGGGATTGTGTTGGGATCCTCCACGGCGGCGGTGGACCGGTTGCGGGCGGCGGTGGCGGATGTGATCAAGACGACCGGGGGCGAGGTGGACGTGCTGGTGGCAACGCACGAGCATTGGGATCACGTGTCGGGGTTCGTGCAGGCCTGGGATGTGTTGAAGGACCAGTTGAAGGCCAAGAACGTCTGGCTGGCGTGGACCGAGGACCCGGCGGATAAGCAGGCGGCGAAGCTGCGGGCGGAGAGGCGGAAGGCCGAAGAGGCGATGCGCATGGCGGTGCAGCGGCTGGCGCTGGATGGGAGCGTGAGGACGGCGGAGCGGGTGGAGAGTTTGGTGGCGTTTTTTGGGGCGACGGGAGGGTCGACCGCGGATGCGCTGGGGAATGCGCGGAAGCTGGGCGTGGGGAAGCCGCGGTACCGCGAGCCGGGGGAGCCGCCGATTGCCTTGCCGGGCGTGGAGGCGGTGCGGTTCTGGGTGTTGGGGCCGCCGCGGGATGAGAAGTTGATCAAGAAGTCGAATCCGGGGAAGGGGGATGGGTACGGGTTGGACGCGGGACCGGGCGGGAGCCAGCAGTTCCTGATGTCGGCGATGGCGGAGACGGTGGATGCCGATGGGTTGGCGGCGCCGTTTGACGAGATGTATTCGATACCGCTGGCGCGGGCGGAGAAGGTTGGGTTCTTCGGCGAGCGGTACTTTGGGGCGACGGTGGACGAGGGGATTTACGACTGGAAGGACGGCTCGGCTGTGGCCGATCAGTCGTGGCGGCGGATTGACGGAACGTGGATGGAATCGGCCGAGACGATGGCGCTGCAGCTGGATTCGGCGACGAACAATACGAGTCTGGTGTTGGCGATTGAGATTGTCGCCACGCGTGAGGTGCTGCTGTTCCCGGGCGATGCGCAGGCGGGGAATTGGCTGAGCTGGCAGGGGCTGAAATGGGAAGGCGGCGAGACGGGGCCGGGGCTGTTGAAGCGGACGGTGTTCTATAAGGTCGGGCACCATGGGAGCCACAACGCGACGCTGAAGGAGAAGGGGTTGGAGATGATGACGTCGCCGGAGCTGGTGGCGATGATTCCGGTTGACCATGAGATGGCGGTGAAGAAGCGGTGGGGGAAGATGCCGTTGCCGGACTTGGTTTCGCGGCTACGAGAGAAGACGGGCGGGCGGGTGTTGAGCGTGGACGATACGGTGAAGTCGGCGGCGGAGTTGGGGGCCGAGTGGAAGGGGTTTGCCGGGGAGGTGACGGTGACGGATTTGTATTTCGAGTTATCGTTCTAAGAGAGATGAAACGGACGAGGCGGGAGTTGTTGGCGCTGGCCGGGGCTGGGGCGCTGGCGGGGCAGGGCGTGGCGAGCCGGGCCGTGAAGGCGGTGCCGCGGGGGAAGGCGTCGGGCATTCCGTTTCACGCCAAGTTCGTGGACGTGGGGGAGCGGGCGGGGCTGCGGCATGCCTCGGTGTTTGGGGGCGTGGACACCAAGGAATACATCGTGGAGACGATTGGGTGCGGGGTGGCCTTTATCGACTACGACAACGATGGGTGGCTGGATATCTTTGTGCTGAACGGGACGCGGTTCGCGGGGGCTCCGGCGGGGACGACGAACCGGCTGTATAAGAACAACCGGGACGGCACGTTCACGGACGTGACGGAGAAGGCGGGGCTGGTGCGGACGGGGTGGGCGTCGGCGGTGTGCGCGGGGGACTTCAATAACAACGGGTTCCCGGATCTGTTCATTACCTACTGGGGGCAGAATGTCCTGTACCGGAATAACGGGGATGGGACGTTTACGGACGTGACCCAGGAGGC
>CANIFK010000780.1 GCA_947466555.1 Acidobacteriota bacterium
CTGGGAACCGGGCTGGTGGCGCACGATTTGTTTGTCGTGAAACTGAACGGAACGGGGACGACGCGGCTATATTCGACGCTGATCGGTGGCGGCGGGCACGAGTGGCCGCTGGCGATGGCGGTGGATGGCGCCGGGGCGGTGTATTTGACGGGGGCGACTTCGAGCACGAATTTTCCGGTGACCGCGGGGGCCTACCGGACGACGTACGCGGGTGCGTCGGCGACGAGCATCCTGCCGAGCCAGGGGGATGCGTTTGTGGTGAAACTGGCGCCGAGCGGTGGGAGCCTGGCGTACTCGACGAATTTTGGCGGGAACCAGGATGAGATCGGATTTGGGATTGCGGTGGACGGGCAGGGGAGTGCGGTTGTGGTGGGCAGCACGTTGTCTACGAATTTTCCGGTGACCTCGGGGGCGTTCCAGACCCAGTATCGCGGGAGCGGCGGGGAGCCGGTTGCTCCAGCTGGGGATGCGTTTGTTGTGAAGTTGAATCCGGCAGGAACGGCGGCGGTATTTTCGACGTTGCTGGGTGGGACGTTGGACGACCGGGCGACGGCGGTGGGCGTGGACGGGCAGGGAACGATATGGGTGGCAGGACATACGCACTCCAAAGATTTCCCGGTGACCCCGGACGCGCCGCAGAGCCAGAACCGTACGTCGAGCGCCGTGACGGACAAGCTGAAGCTGGGCGACGGGTTCGTGGTGTCGATGACGCCGGACGGGAGCCGTGTGCAGTTTGGGACCTACCTGGGCGGGAGTGGCGGGGAGTTTCTTTCGGGGTTGACGGTGGGAGCGGATGGCGCGGTGACGGTGTTGGGAACGACGAGTTCGGCCGATCTGGCGACGACGCCCGGGGTTTATCAGCGAGCGTATGGGGGGATCACATCGGGGCAGACTCCGTTTGGCGATATGTTCGTCGCGCGTTTCGGGGCGAGCGCCGGGGTATCGCTGGCGGCGGTGGTGAATGCGGCGAGCTACGCGCAAAACACGGTGTCGCCTGGGATGATTGCGACGCTGGCCGGGAACGGGATTGGACCTTCGGCGCTGGCGCTGGGGGCGGTTTCTGGCGGACGGTTCCTGACAACGGTGGGCGGGACGCGGGTGTTGTTTGACGACACACCGGCGCCGGTGATCTATGTTTCCGGCGGGCAGAGCAGCGTTGTTGTGCCGTATAACGTGAACGGAAAGCGGACGGTGCAGGTGGTGGTGGAGCGGGATGGGCAGCGGAGCGCGCCGTTGACGGTGAACGTGGCGGCGGCGGTGCCGGGGCTCTTTTCGGCGAATGCGTCGGGAGGGGGGCCGGGAGCGTTTTTGAACCAGGATGGACGGGTGAATACGCCGCAGAACCCGGCCGACCAGGGGAGCGTAGTAGTGCTGTACGGGACCGGAGAGGGGATGGTGACCAACACGCCGGCCGATGGGGCTTTGGTGGGGACTCCACTGCCGGCGGCGCAGCAGCCGGTGCGGGTGACGGTGGCGGGCAGGGAAGCCGAGGTGCTGTATGCCGGTGGGGCGCCGGGGCTGGTGGCCGGGTTGTTGCAGGTGAATATTAAACTGCCGCCGAATGTGCCGGCGGGGAACCAGCCGGTGGTGTTGACGGTGGGGACGGCGAGCAGTCCGGCGGGTGTTACGCTGGCGGTGCGATGATTCCCTACTGGCACTGGCCGGAGGCGTGGGGTGTGCCGGTGCATCTGCTGGCGGTGGTGGGCGGGCTGGTGGTGGCGTACGTTTTGTTTGTTAAGGAGACTGCTCGCGCGGGATTTCCAAGGGCGCGGGCCGACGAGTTTGCCTGTTGGGTGATCGTGGGCGGACTATTGGGGGCGCATGCGGGGTATCTGGCGCTGAACGGCGGGGCGGTGAGTTGGGTGCGGTGGCTGAACCCGGCGGCGGGGGCGGTGACGATGCCGGGCTTGTTGGCGGGATGGCTGGGGGCGGAGTGGCGGCTGTGGAAGTGGGGCAGCGGGGGGCGGGAGCGGCTGAGCTGGTGGGATGCCGGGGCGCGGGCGTTTCCGGTGGCGTGGATGGTTGTGCGGTTGGGCTGCATCTTTTCGCATGACGAGGCGGGGGTGTTTACGGGGTTCTGGCTGGGGGTGCGGTATCCGGAGGGGACGCGGCATGACCTGGCGGTGTATGAGTGGCTGTGGGCGGCGGTGCTGGCGGTATGGCCATCGGAGCGGCCGATGGCGCGGCTATTGCTGAGCTATGGGGTGTTGCGGGTGGGGCTGCACTGGCTGCGCGTTGAGCGGCATCCCGCGGACCTGGTGCTGGGAGTGTTGGTGCTGCTGGCGGGCGCGTGGTGGCAGTTGCGATTTCCGCTGTTTCCGTGGGGCGGGGTGGGCAAGCGCTGGCGGAGTTAGCAGCACTTGGCGCGTTGGTATTTGGCCTTGAAGTGCTCGGTTTGGAAGCGGCGGTACTCTTCGGGGGTGTTGACGCCGCCGTGGGCCACGAGGTGGCGGCGGTAGGCGTTTTCGTCGGCCAGTTCGCGGAGGATGGCCAGGATGGTTCGCCAGAATCGCATGACTAGAGCTCCTCGACGGCGAGCGTCGATTGGACGAAGGGGGTTTCGGTGGACTTGGACTCCTGGGAGCCGTTGAGGATGCCGATCCATTGGCGGACGGAATCGATAAGGATGGTCGTCACCAGGACGAGGAAGAGGGCGCAGACGAAGGCGTCGAGGTAGTTGTTGAAGATCAGAGTCCTGGTGGCGTCGGTTTGCTTGGGTGCCTTCTCCAGCACTTCGGCGGCGGCTAGGAAGCCGATGCGGGGGAGCGGGGAGAAAATCTTCATTAGCGCCGAGGTGAACGTCACGGTGCCGAGCCAGAGCATGGGGAGGATGGTGATCCACATGTACTTTTTGCCATGCATCTTGATGAGAACCGTCGTGCCCAGGCAGAGGGCGATGATGGCCAGGAGCTGATTGGCGATGCCGAAGAGGGGCCAGAGGGAGTTGATGCCGCCGAGGGGGTCCGTGACGCCCTGGTAGAGGAAGAAGCCCCAACTGATGACGATGGCGGCGGAGGTGCCGATGACGCCGGGCCACCAGCTGGTGCGGCCGAGAGGGGCGTAGAACTGGCCGAGAAGATCCTGGAGCATGAAGCGGCCGACGCGGGTGCCGGCGTCGATGACCGTCAGGATGAACAGGGCTTCGAACATGATGGCGAAGTGGTACCAGAAGGCCAGGAGGCGTTCGCCGCCGCCGCCTTTGGCGAAGATGTGGGCCATGCCGAGGGCGAGGGAGGGCGCGCCGCCGGTGCGGTAGAAGAGGGTTTCTTCGCCGACGGATTTGGCCAGGGCGGCCATCTGCTCGGCGGTGACGGGGAAGCCCCAG
>CANIFK010000781.1 GCA_947466555.1 Acidobacteriota bacterium
ACGACGGGGTGGCGGCGCTGACCGGGATGCAGAAATTGGAACGGCTGAATTTGCGGGGGACCAAGGTCACCAGCCGGGTGTTTGAACCGTTGGCGAAGCTGGCGGCGCTTAAGAACCTGGACGTCAGTTCTTCGCAGATCGATGACAGCGGTGTGGAGATGCTGGCGGAGTTGCCGGGGCTGGAACGGCTTGCGATGGGTGGGACACGGATTGGGGTTGTCGCGTTGTCTTCGCTGAAGGCGTTGCCGGCGTTGCGACATCTGGATTTGAGCGGGATGCAGCGGGTGGATTCGGGGCACTGGGGGTTGACGCTGAGCGCGGCGGTGCTGGCGGAGTTGGGCACGCTGGAGGGGTTGGAATCGCTGAATGTGAGCGGCGCGGTGTTGAATGACATCGGGGCGGATAAGCCTGGGCTGAAGGAAGAACAGCGGCAGTCACTGGATGGGCTGGAGAAGTTGGGGGGACTCAGGAAGTTGGAGAAGCTGGACTTGAGCCGGACGCCGGTGAATGTGGCGGGAGTGCGGGCGCTGGCGGGGTTGGGGAAGTTGCGGGAGTTGCGATTGGCGTTGGCCAAGAACATTGATGACGCGGTGGTGCCGGTGTTGATTGGCATGAAATCGTTGCGGGTGGTTGCGCTGGAGGGTACACGCGTTACACTGGACGGCGTAGCGCAGTTGCGCGCCGCGCGTCCGGATATACAGCTTTTGGGACCGTCATAACCGAGAAGGAGCCTCATCTTATGTACGTTGTTAGTTGCCGTAAGGACTTTGAATCGAACATTGTGGTTGCGAAAACGAACCAATATCGCAATTACACACAGCCCGGGGACCACACGAAGTTTCAGGATATTGACCTGGACGTATTGGTGAAAGCGGCTACCAACAAGCATATCTGCGTGTTGGTGCATGGGTTCAACAACCCGATTGAGAACGTCGCCAAATCGTATTGGGAGTTGGTGACGGGCGTGCAGACGAAGGCGGCGTATGGGCTGGTGGTCGGGTTCACGTGGCCGGGATCGCGGACGCCGGCGGGGTATTTCGGGGCGGTGCCGAAGGCGAACCGGTCCGCTCCGTTTTTGCGCGACTTGATTAATGCGCTGCGGCCGGTGGCGTTGAGCGTGGACGTGCAGACGCACAGCCTTGGGGCGCGCGTGGCGCTGAAGGCGTTGTCGGATCCGGACAAGGTTTTTGTGGACAACCTGATGATGACGGCGCCGGCGGTGGACAACAATATCCTGGAGCCGGGGATGGCGTTTGGGGGCGCGGTGGCGTCATGCAACCGGTGTTTCGTGTACTTTTCGAAGAACGATCCGGTGCTGAAGACCGGGTTCTGGATTGGCGATGTGGTGAACGGGGTTCACGCAGCGCTGGGACTGAAGGGACCGCGGAGCAAGGCGGTGACGTTGGACAAGACACCGAATGTGTACGTGGTGGATTGTTCGGCGCGAGTAAAGACGCATGGTGGCTACCGGCAGGCGCCGCAGTATTTCGAGCACTGGAACGAAATTCTGGGCGGCGGACCGGTGAGCCGGTACGGGGAGTTGAGCTAGGGGCAGTGTATACTGAGGTGACCATTTTTCCTGGGGCCTAGATGAGCTTGATACGATTCGGTCGCGGACGGGAATATCAGTTCTTCCGGCGGGAAGACGTTCGGATGCGTTGGGACCTGAAGGCGGCCACGCAGTTTCTGAACGGCTTCCGGAGCGACGCGGTTGCGATGGCGCAGTTCCGGCGGCAGGCGCTGACGGCGGGGGCCGGAGTGGGCCCGGGAGCGCTGTCGGAAGATCAGCTAATCCAGGTGATTGCGCGGCAGATGGTTTCCGGGGAACTGCTGGTTGTGTTGCCGCAGCGGGAACGGCAGGTATCGACGCCGCGGCCGGCGGCGGTACAGCAAGAGGCGCCCCCGCCGCGAGAGCGCAAAGCCGCGGAGCCCGAGGAAGAAGTAGACACCTTTGACAACGACCACGACGGCGTGACGCAAGCGGCGGTGCTGATTGCCGCCGCGAAGGCCGCCTTCCCGTTCTGCCAGGAGTGCCAGAAGCACATGGTGGAAGAGATGATGGCGGCTCCGCCGCCCCGGGCGCGACAGGCTCCGCCGCAGCCCGCACCGGAACCACCGCCTCCACCGCCCCCGCCGGCACCGGTGCCGGAGCCTGAACCGGAACCCGTAACGGAACCCGCACCGGTGGCGACCGAGGCCAAGGAACCGGACGATGCGCCGCCGCTGTTCGACAGCAATCACGACGGGGAAGCGCAGGCAGCGGTGCTGATTGCTGCCGCGAAGGAAGCCTATCCGTTCTGCGAGGAGTGCCAGAAACATATGGTTGAAGAAAAGATGGCAGGACGAGCATGAAGGAAGAACTGCGCAGGGCGTTGTGGCCGAACGGACCGCGTCCGGACATCTGGGCGATTGTGGACGCGGCGCAGGATCAGAAGGTCTATTGGACGCTGACGAATTCGTTTCTGAATCACTGTTGTCTGTTTGCCGGGAAGCTGCCGCAGGCGTTGGAGATGGCGGCGCCGTATCTGGTGCAACTGGATCCGGAGGATAAGTTGACGACCTATCTGGCCGAGAACATGGGCCGGAATCTGGGTATTTTTCTGCGGTGCGATTTGGGCCTGAAGGATGTGCGGAAGCACTTGCGGTCGTTTCTGACGGTGAAGGACACGCGCGGGCAGAAGATGCTGTTCCGCTATTACGATCCGCGGATCATGCGGGTGTACCTGCCGACGTGCAACTCGACGGAGTTGCAGACGATTTTCGGACCGATTAAGGCGTATTGGACGGAAAGCGACCGGCCTGGGACGCTGACGCAGTTTGAAGTGAAGGGGAAGCAACTGCAGGCGACGCCGGTGGTGCTTTCCGGCGGGGCCAATGGCGGCGACGAACTGGCGCCCGAGGTGGTGCCGGCGCAGAGCGTGTTGGTGTTGCAGCGGGGAACGCGGAGCCGGGTGCCGGTGCTGCTGCAGGGCGCGGGAGCGGGGGCGAAGTTGCGACGGTCGAATGGGGCGATCCGGATCTACCGGACACCGACGGCGGCCGAGGAGTTGGCGGCGCCTGAGGGAGCCTATGTGATTCCGTCGTCCGGATTGGATCCGGACGTGACGGTGTACGCCGAGGCGGCGGCGCCGGGCGAGGTGACGCTGACGTTGGAACTGCATAGCGGCGGCAAGGCGCGGACGACGCTGACGGCGGTGGAACTTTCGATGGAGACGGGCGGCGCGGTGTGCTGCGGAGTGCGGAGCGGACGGCGGCGGATCGACGTATTCCCGGCGGCGCCGCAGGTGTTCAAAGGCCGGCTGCAGTTGCGGACGGCG
>CANIFK010000782.1 GCA_947466555.1 Acidobacteriota bacterium
AAGTGGGATGCCCATCGGACTCGTCGTGCCGCCAAAGACCGTTAAACGCCGGCACCCACAGATGCCCTTGGGGGCCCACCGCCAGGCTCGACAGACGGCCAACCGGCGGAAACTGAAGATCCGATCTGCGAAATTCGTTTGAGCCGGGTTCCATGACATAAAGCCCACTGCGACAGCGAACCCACAACCGCTTTGCCCCATCCATGATGGGGGCGCCATACTCGGCTTTCGGCAGCCCCCAGGGCTGTCCAGCGAGGTCCCAGGAGATTCGCCGATCCTTTCCCAATCGCCCTCGATACACCGTCGACATCGACGTCACCCAGATCCACCCATCGGGCGCGACATACACCGCGCGTGGATTCCAGTCCCGGGATTCCGGCAAGAGTCGAAAAGCTCCGTTCTCCAATACCCTGATCCCATCCAAGGAGACGGCGACGACGGAGCCGTCCGGCAGCAAATCCATACATCCGGTACCGATGCACCGCATTGAGGCGCCGCTGGCGCCTACCGCCGGCAACCGACGGAATCCGGCTCCGTTCCCGGTGCTGATGCCGGAGTTGGAGCCGACTAAAATCTCGCCATCCGGTCCGGCGATCACATAGTTGATCGAATCCACGGGCAGCCCCTTATCCGTCCCAAAACGATCAAACCGATGGCCATCGAAACGAAATAGGCCGTTGCCCGTCGCGACCCAGATGCGCCCGGCGCGGTCCTGCACGGCCGCGCGGACACTGAGGTTGCTGAGGCCATCGGCCAGCCCGTAATGGTAGAAGTTGAACTGCTGCCCCGCCAGAGGGACGCCCAACGCTGACAAGGCTGTCAAGGCTGGAAGCAATGTGCGCAGGAAGAGACGCATATCGGACGAGCGCGGGTACCTCTAGCGAACAAGCGGCTGCGCGAGCGCTTCCAGTTAGATTCGCTGAATCATATATTTACACGCCCAGTGGTGAATGGGAAGCCTCATCTGGAAACTCTCTCGGCACGGGGGCCACGATCAAGCGCCGCCCGTCCCCTGGCGTGGGAATTTCCAGACTCCAGGCGTGCAAAAACAACCGCGCAGCGGGCGCGCCGCCATAAGCGGAGTCGCCCAGGAGCGGGTGGCCGATGGCGGCGCTATGGATGCGAATCTGGTTTGTTCGGCCAGTGATCGGAATGGCTTCGAGCAGATCCCCGGCCGCACCGCGATGGAGGAGCCGGAAATGAGTCTCCGCCGCCGCTCCGTCGGCCTGGACATTCCATTGCGGCGTCCGGTCCGGGTCCCTACCGATCGCGAGCGAAACGGTGCGTTCCGCCCACGGCACCGGGCCGGCCGTCATCGCCAGGTAGCGCTTGGCGACGTCGCGCTCGGCAAACATCCGCGCCAACGGCGACTTGCGGGGCAACTGCTTGGCGGCTAATAGGACGCCGGATGTCTCCCGGTCCAGGCGATGCAAAAAGTGAATATCGCGGTAGCCCGCTCCGCGCAACGCATTGGCCAGGGTGCCGGTGCGGACCCGCGTCGTCGGATGGACCAGCATGCCGGTCGGCTTGTTGACGGCGATCAGGTCGTCGTCCTCGTAGAGGATCTCCACCGGGATCGACTCCGGCACAACCTCGCTGATCCGCGCCTCCGGCTCCACCGTGACAACGGCGCCCGGGACGAGCCGATAGCCCCATGGACGAACGACGCCATCGACACGGCAGGCGCCCGCCGCCAGCACCCGCCGGAGACTTTCCCGCGAGGCGTCCGGCAGGCACGTTTGCAGGAAAAGTTCCAGCCGTGACGGGGAATCCACCTGCCAAATACGGCTGGAGCCCTCCGCCGTGCTACATTGAGTTTTCGCGGCAGACTTATCTGATACGCCCATGTCGCTTCAAGTATTCCTCTACGCCCAGTTTCGCGGAATTGAAAGGTTCGTGTCCGGCACGAGCGAAAACTCGTCTTTTGCCGACCGCAGCCTTTGGGTTTCCATGCTCACCGAAGTCACCCCGCGCGGCTTTCTGGCGGAGCGCAAACTGTCGCCGCTGTTGGTCGGCTACGCCGGCGGCGGGTCCTTCCTGCTGCTGCTTCCCGAACCGATGATCGCCGAAGCGGACGCCCATTTTACGACGTTGCGCGATTCGATCGCCGCGTCGACCGGCGGATTGCTGGAACTGCACTGGACGTCGACGGAGAACCTGGGCAGCTGGCCAAATATCTGGAAACGATTGAGCGATGGGATTCTGCGCAAACGGCAGACGCCGCTTGGGCATCTGGGCGCGGCGGCGTTCAGCCCGAACCCGGTAGCGCCGGTGGAAGTGGAGCGGCCGTGGGAAGGATTGGCGGCCCGGCTAACGACCGCCTACGGACTCCAGGAAGAGGCCGTGCCGCTGGCCCCTGTCCCCGGCGCCGACGATGTGTCGCTGACCATCCCGCCCGCCGCCCCGCAGGACTACGGCCGCACCGCACACGGACGCCGCACCTGGGGCCTGCTGCGCTGCGAGATCGACCTGGCCGCCGCACGGCTCAATCTGGCCGATTCGGCCGAGAATTTTCAATACCTGGCCGTGCTCTACAAAGGCCTGGTGGCGGGCGAACTGCAACGCATCGTTTCGGCGATGCCCGCCCACTCCGGCCGCGTGGCCATCGTTTATAGCGGTGGGCACGACTTCGCCGTCGCTGGCGCATGGGACGCGCTGCTGGGCGTGGCGAGCGAGTTCCACCGCGTCTTCACGCTCTTCTCCGGCGACCTGCCGGGCGGCAAAGAACAGACCGAAGGCACGTCGGTATCCGGGGCGCTGACCGTAGCCGAACCGGGCGAGACGCTGGCGAGCCTTTGGAAGCGAAATCAGGAACAGTTGGAGACCGTGCGCTCCTCCGGCCGGAATGCGCTGGCGCTGTTCGACCGCATTCTGGATTGGCCGGCATTGAAAGACGCCGAAGCGTTGAAGGTACGGATCCGCCGGCTGCGTGACGTCTATCATTGCCCGCCGGAAGTGTTCGAAGAGTTGGAAGATTTCTACGGTGTGCGCGGCGTGGGCGACGGCATTGCTTCGCCGCGGGCGCGCCGCCGGGAACGCAGCGTGGACCGGCCGTGGCGCTTCCACAGCCGCCTGCGACGTTTGGCCGGAGATCGCAGCGGATCGGAATTTGAACGGCAGTGGCGCGCGTTTTTGGGAGATTTGATTGGCCGGGGGCAGGTGCAAAAGCAGTTGCGGCCCGCCGGGAAAGTGGCGCTGGATTGGGCGCGGCTGGAAAGCGGCTGGCGCGGGCAGGAGTAACGCCCGGGCCCGATGAGGGCCGGATCAGGGAAAGAGAGTTCGAACCTACGTATGTCGGAAGAATTGCAGACGGATAC
>CANIFK010000783.1 GCA_947466555.1 Acidobacteriota bacterium
ACAGATTACCGCGGTTCAACCCCATTTCCAAAACATTCTGGTTGAGGTTTGTTTTTGAACTCCCCACCCCTGCAATACACGGCTTTTTGCCCAAATTGAGTTTTGCAAGTGGCTCCTGTGACTGACTTTTTTATGGACGTCGATTTTCAGAGATATCGGGTGGGGTAACTATACAGGGGGAGGGGTTGTTTTGCCCGGGTTGGCGGGCTACACTAGCGGTTCTTATCGCCATGACTTATATCCGGCTGGTCCTATCTGTTGTGTTTTTCGCGTGCTTACTCGATGGTGCTCCGGCGCCGGCGGCGATAGCGGGACGGCCGGTTTCTTTTGAGGAAAACCGGGGACAGTTTGGGCCTGTTGGCAGCACCGTGTTTGCCGCTCGGGCGGGCGGGTATCAGTTGGAACTCCGGGCTAATGGAGTCTCCTTTGGGTTTGCGGATGGACACCGGGTGGAGATGCAACTGGGACGGAATGGCCGGTGGAGTGCGCCGGTTGGGGATGCTCCGCTGGTGATGCAGAGTAACTACCTGCGTTCCTCTGATGCTACGCAATGGGTGACGGGCGTGCGGCACTTTCAGCGGGTGATTTACCGGCAGGTTTATCCAGGAATTGATTTGCAGTTTTCGGTAACGGGGAAGTCTGTGGAGTATGACTTTCTGGTGGCGGCGGGGGCAGATCCGGCGAAGATTGATTTGCGTTTTCCGGGCGCGACCGTGTTGCGGGTGGAGGCGGATGGCGACCTGGTGATCCGGAGCGGCGGGCATGCGATGCGACATCGAAAGCCGGTGGTGTATCAGGGCGACGGGGCCGAGCGGACGGAAATCCCCGCGGCGATGCGGGTGGAGGGGATGCGTGTGCGATTTGCGGTGGGTCCGTTCCGGCGGGACCGGGCGCTGGTGATTGATCCAGTCGTGGAGGCGAGCACGCTGATGGGCGGGGGCGGGGAAGAACACCTGCTGGCGGTGGCCGCCGATGCGGCGGGGAATATGTACATTACAGGGACCACCGAGTCCAAGGCGCCGCTTCCGCTGCCGGTGACGGCGGGGGTGAAGCAGGCAACGAACGCGGGAGGGGTAGATGTGTTTGTGGCGAAGATTTCGCCGGACGGGAAGACGTTTCTGTATGTCACGTACCTGGGCGGGAGTGAGGAGGAGCGGGGGGAATCGATTGCGGTGGACGGGGCGGGGAATGTGGTGTTGGCCGGGTGGACGCGATCTTTGAATTTTCCGGTGACGGTGGGTGTGGTGCAGGCGGATCCTGGGGATCTCCGGAGTACAAATCCGGACGCGGATGCCTTCGTAGCGAAGTTGAACAGCACGGGCAGCGGGTTGCTCTTTTCGACGTATCTCGGTAAGGGAGGGGATGAATATGGCCGGGCTGTCCGGCTCGACGCGAATGGGAATATCTATGTCGCCGGGTCGACAGGCTCACCGAATTTTGTGACCACGGCGGGAGCGTATAAGCGAACGCTTTCGGGTAGTTCCGATGTATTTGTGGTGAAGCTGAATCCGAGCGGGTCGGCAGTTTTGTATTCGACGCTTTATGGGGGATCGAGCGGGGAGGAGGCGGGAGCGCTGGCTGTGGACGGGGGCGGCGCGGTGGTCATTGGTGGGGCGACTGAGTCCAGCGATCTGGCGATTGTGGGGCCAGCCGTTCAGACGCCGGCGGTGAAGAGCGCCGCGTTTCTGGCGAAGCTGAATGCGGCTGGTTCGGGGCTCGAGTTTTCGAACTACTTTGGAGCGGGCGCGCCGATTTATGTGAAGGATGTGGAGTTGGACGCAACAGGCAATATTCTGGTGGGCGGACAAGCCGGCGGCACAGGGTTTCCGATCACGTTGCCGGCACCGGGTGTGTCCACGCAGCCTGGTCCGTTCCTTGCAAAAGTGGGGCCTGGGGGTGGACCGTACCTATATTCGCGGGTATTGGCGTGCGGGGTGAACTGCATGGGCAGTGCGATGGCGGTAGAACCGTCGGGCATAGCTTACTGGACTGGAATGGTTTTCAACAACGATTTGCCAGTGGCGGGCGATCCGTTGATGCCGTTTCAGCAGTTTAGTGCTCTGGCTACGTTTTTGGCGCGGGTTGGTCCGGTCGGGGAGATTTTGGACAACACGTACTGGTATGGTTCGGGGACGCCAGCGGGATTTGGATTGGACCCTGGATACAACGCATCGTACACGGTGTCGACCGGTTTGGTTGTGGTATCGCCAGGAGTGGTTGTTATGGCGGGAGACACGACGGCGCGACGATTTCCGACGACGGCTGGCGCGGCCCAGACGACAATTGCGGGGACCACATTGTGGGATGGGTTTGTGACGAAGATTTCGTATGTTTCCAGTTGCACCTATGCGCTGAGTACGGAGGCGATTAACGCGCCTTCGAGCGGGTCCAGTACGGTGGTGAACGTGACGACGGCGCCGGGTTGTCCGTGGGTGGCGATGCCGAGCGATGAATGGGTGAGCGTGCAGGTATTGAGCGCATCGCAGATTCGGGTGACGGTAGCGCCGTCGACGATGATCAGCCGGGGTGCGGGCGTATTTGTGGGTGGGAAGACGATCTACATTCAACAGGGCAGCGGGTGCAGCTACTCGGTCCGTCAGGCGGTGGTGAATGTGCCGGCGAGCGGTGCGTTTATTCCGATCGACGTGGACACGGGATTTGCTTGTCCCTGGACGCTGACCTCAGATGTGGCTTGGATTCCGGTGAATACTGGCGCGGGGGCGACGAACTCGGGTTCGCAGAGCATCGGTTATAGCGCGTTGGTGAACCAGTATCCGACGGCGCGGACAGGCACGTTGACGATAGTGCCGGGGGTGACGGTGACGGTGCAGCAGGCGGCGAGCACCTGCACGTATAGCGTGGACCCGCTGCAGGTAACGGTGAGCGCGCAGGAGCAGACGCCGACTGTGGCGGTGACGACGCAGCCGGGCTGCAAGTGGCTGAAGGAGGAGGCGCCGAGCTGGATGTATGTGGCGTCCATGGTTGGCAATGAGGGGACGGGGAGCGGTGCGGCGAACTTGTTCTTTTATACGAACCAGGGGCCGACGCGCACTGGTACGGTGCGGGTGGCGGGGAAGCTGGTGACGGTGACGCAGATGGGGACGGCGCTGGGTACGATTCCTGACGTGCTGGCTGTGCCGGGGGCCACTTACACGGCGAATCCGCAGTCATTTTCGTTTGGCGGGCGGGACGGGGACGGGTTGGCGAATTTATCCAAGATCCACTTCCTGGTGCATACGGCAAGCGTGCCGGGAGTGGGTGTTTGCTACGGCTACTACGACGTGGGTGGGAATATGTTGTATCTCTACGACGATGC
>CANIFK010000784.1 GCA_947466555.1 Acidobacteriota bacterium
AGCGGCGAAGCCGATCAACAACCGGTCGCCCTTGCGCGCGCCCACCTCGGCCAGAATATCGGGCGTCGGATCCAGATCGAGCGACAGCCGCGTGGCCGTCTTCTTGATCTTGTTCGGCGACACATTCGCCACGTGATAATCGGCCACTGCGGCGGACTTGATTATGATGCTGGCCTCGTCCATGCGGCCAATAATCGCGTCGCGCATCTCATGCGCGGATCGCACGTCGACGATCTCCACACCTGGCGGCACGGGAATATGCACCGGACCGCTCACCAGAATCACACGCGCCCCGCGAGCCACCGCAGCCTCGGCCAGCGCGTAGCCCATCTTGCCCGAAGAGCGGTTCGTAATGTAGCGCACCGGATCCAGCGGCTCCTGCGTCGGCCCCGCCGAAATCAGCACCACTTCCCCACTTAAATCGTCCCGATTCAGTGCCGCCGCGTTCACGCCGGCAACGATCTGGTCCAACTCCGCCAACCGCCCCGGGCCCACTGTCCCACACGCCAACTCGCCCGCGTCCGGCCCCACAATCCGATGCCCGCGCGCGCGCAGCGTCGCCATGTTGGCCACCGTCGCCGGGTGATTCCACATGTTCGTATTCATCGCCGGCGCCAGCACCACGGGCCCGGTGAACGCCAGATACAGGGTCGAAAGAAAATCATCCGCCAGCCCGTGCGCGAACTTCGCCAGCAGGTCGGCCGTCGCCGGTGCGACAACCAGCGCCTGATTCTCCTGCGCCACCTGAATGTGTTCCACTGAACTGGCCAGAATCTCGTCCGCCGAGCGATTCCCAAACAGATCGGTGATCACCTTCCGCCCGGTCAAAGCGGCGAAGGTGAGTGGCGTAATGAACTCGCATGCCGAACGAGTGAGAACCGGGTTGACCGTGTACCCCTGGCGCATCAGCGACCGAGCTAACTCGGCCGCCTTGTAGGCGGCGATGCCACCGCCTACGCCAAGGACGACATGCATAGCGAGGCCTTACTTGGTTACAGCGCGGGCAGCGAGCGCGGCGTCGCGAATCGGGTCTTCGTACTGCACGAGACCGCGACGCACTTCTTCCAACGCCGTGACGGTGGCCTTGCGCGACGTCGTCGGCAGGAACGACCGGGCGCCGCCCTGGATCTGGCGGGCGCGCTTGGCCGCCACGATGATGTAGCGGTAGGTGGACGATTCCGAATCGTCGGGAATGGAGTGGTGCGCGTTGCGAGTAGTGATGTCCGGCATATTTCTTTCTAATGTCTACTTCTGAAACGAAGCAAGAATCGGTTCCAAGGCTGCTTCCATCCGCGGACGGCGGGACCGTTCGGCGATGAAGATGGAGCGCAACCGGGAGTAGGCTTCTTCCAGATTGTCATTAACGATTACGAACTGATACCGGTCGACGTGGGAAACATCTTCCACTGCTTGACGGAGCCGGCGATGAATAGCAACCTCGTCCTCGGTACCGCGGGATCGAAGGCGCCGTTCCAGTTCGGCAAAACTCGGCGGGGTCACAAAGATGTAAACAGCTTCGATACCCTTCTCTTGTAATTGTCGCGCACCCTGGACTTCGATGTCGAGGAGCAGGTCCTGGCCCAGATTCTGCGCCTCCTCGAATTCATGCCGGTTGGTACCGTACATATTGCCCGAAAACTGGGCATATTCAAGGAA
This sequence comes from Acidobacteriota bacterium, assembly GCA_947466555.1. Taxonomy (GTDB): domain Bacteria; phylum Acidobacteriota; class Terriglobia; order Bryobacterales; family Bryobacteraceae. Next base: position 1,657 of record CANIFK010000784.1, read on the forward strand.
ACTGCCCGATTCTACGTCCGTCTGGAACTGCCCGCGCGAAATGAAATGGTAGTTGACGCCGTCGGTTTCCCCCGGCCGCGGGCCCCTGGTCGTGCTGCTGACCGAAAAACGGATGGCCGGCAGATCGTCCAGAATGCGGCGGATAAGGACGGATTTCCCGGCACCCGATGGGCCCGAGATGACAAAAAGTGTGCTCATTCTAAGTTCAGCGACTGCTCCCGGATCTTCTCGACATCCGCCTTGATGCCGAGCGCGGTTTCGGTGATGGTCAACCCCTGTTCGCCGATCCCGTTCGTCTTCGAGAGCATCGTGTTCGTCTCGCGGTTCATCTCCTGCAGCAGGAAGTCCAACTTCTTGCCCACCTCGCCGCCACCCTTAAGCAGCTTTTCCAACTGCTCGGTGTGGATTTCCAACCGCGCGATCTCCTCGCCAATATCACTGCGGTCGGCCAGCACCGCGGCCTCCTGCGCAATGCGCTGCGGGTCCAGTTGCGTGCCGCTCAGGATATCGGCCAGCCGCTCTTTCATCCGCGCCTGGAACGCCGGCATGGCGCGCGACCGGATATCTTTGACCACCGCCACAGCCGCGCGAATATGCGCGTTGCGATCCAACAACACCGCCAGCGTGTCCTGCCCCTCGCGCTCCCGGAACACGTTCAACTCCTTCACGGTATCTTCCGTCAGTTGGCACAGGAACTGCTCCATGCTCGCCTCCGGATCGCGGTCCGTCCCCGGTCCCAACATCCCCGGCATCCGCAGCGCCGTGGCCAGATCGGGCTCCGCCGCAATCCGATGCCGGTCGGCCGCCGCGCGCCAAGCGGCCACATAGCCGTCCAGCATCGCCACGTTCAACTGCGCCTCGCCGTCGTTGGCGTTGCGCTTATACGAAGCGCGCACCTCCAAATGACCGCGCGAAACCAGCCGCCGGATCACGTTGCGGATCGAGTGCTCGTACGGATCAAAATCCGGCGGCAGGTGGAAGTGAATATCCAGCCCCCGGTGATTGACCCCCTTGATGCTGAGCACCACTTCCCCCTCCGCGGAGGAGCGTCGAACGCGGGCATATCCGGTCATGCTGCGAATGGCCATACGGTGATCCTATTATGAATTACCTGTTTCAAGAAACTGCAGTTCGTGAAGCCGTTGATAAATGCCGCCGGCCTGTACAAGATCTTCGTGCGTCCCGGTTTCCACAATCCGGCCCCGGTCCAGCACGACAATCTTGTTCGCCCGGCGAATCGTGGACAGCCGGTGGGCGATCACAATTACCGTACGCCCTTCAATCAAATTCGCCAGCGCCTTCTGCACCAGCACTTCGCTTTCCGTGTCCAGGTGCGAGGTGGCTTCGTCCAGGATCAGTATCGGCGCGTTCTCCAGCAACGCCCGCGCAATGGCAATCCGCTGCCGCTGCCCGCCGCTCAGCCGCGCGCCCCGTTCCCCGATCAGCGTCTGGAACCCATCCGGCAACTGCTCAATAAACTCCAGCGCCAGCGCGTTCTGCGCAGCCTCGCGAATCTCTTCTTCCGTCGCGCCGGGCCGGCCATACCCAATATTGGCCGCCAGCGTCGTGTTGAACAGAAACGTGTCCTGCGCCACAATGCTGATCTTGGCGCGCAACGACGCCAGTTGATAATCCCGCACGTCGACGCCGTCAATCC
>CANIFK010000785.1 GCA_947466555.1 Acidobacteriota bacterium
CGAGGTGGCTTCGTCCAGGATCAGTATCGGCGCGTTCTCCAGCAACGCCCGCGCAATGGCAATCCGCTGACGCTGCCCGCCGCTCAGCCGCGCGCCCCGTTCGCCGATCAGCGTCTGGAACCCATCCGGCAACTGCTCAATAAACTCCAGCGCCAGCGCGTTCTGCGCCGCCTCGCGAATCTCTTCCTCTGTCGCGCCCGGCCGGCCATACCCAATATTGGCCGCCAGCGTTGTGTTGAACAGGAACGTGTCCTGCGCCACAATGCTGATCTTGGCGCGCAACGACGCCAGTTGATAATCCCGCACGTCGACGCCGTCAATCCGCACCGCTCCGGTCGTCGCGTCATAGAACCGCGGCACCAGGGATGCCAGCGTCGATTTCCCCGCGCCGCTCGGCCCCACCAGCGCCACAATCTGCCCGGCCTTCACTTCCAGGTCCACGTCGTCCAGCACGGCCGTCTCCATCGCATTCGGATACCGGAAGCCGATCTTCTCAAACGTGATCGCCCGCGTGAACCGCTTCAATTCCTTCGCGTCCGGCTTCTCCGCCACGCCAATCGCGCTGTCCAGATACTCGAATACCTTCTGCGACGCGCCCAGCGCCTGCTGGAAAATGTTGTGAATCCCCACCAGTCGCTTCACCGGCTCATACAGCATCAGCAGCGCAATCACGAAACTGGTGAACTCGCCCGTGCTCATCCGCCCCTGCACGATCTGCGTCCGCGCATACGTCACCAACAGTACAATCGTCACCGCGCCCAGAAATTCAATCAACGGCGACCCGATCGCCTGCTGCGCCACATACTTCAAATTGCTCCGCCGCAACCGTGTCGCGGCTTCCCGGAACCGGTTCGATTCGAAGTGCTCTGCGCCGAACGACTTCACCACCTGGTGCCCGCTGATCGTCTCCTGCAGAATCTGGTTTAGCTCCGCTGTATCGTCCTGCGCCCGCCGCGTCGAACGGCGAATCCGCTTGCCCAGCCGCGCCGTCGGCAGCATCACAATCGGCAACACAGTCAGTGAAAACAGCGCCAGTTTCCAATCATTCTGCACAATTACCACCAGCAGCCCGATGGCGATAAACGTCTGCCGCAACCAGTCGGCCAGGATGTGCGACGTCGCCACCTGAATCTTATCGATGTCGTTCATGATCGACGACATCAGCTGCCCCGTCGAGTTGCTATCGAAGAACTGCGCGTCCTGCCGCAGCACGCGGTCAAAGATATGTTGCCGTAAATCGGTCACCGCGCTCAGCCCCACGCGGTTGATCAGCAGGTTGCCGAAGTAGTCCGCCAACCCGCGCACGAAGAACGCAAACAGCACCGCCGACGCCGTCATGATCCAAACATCCTGAATTCCCGACGGCACCAGATCGTTCAAATTCAGCGTCCGGTTCACGTACGGAATATCGATCAATTTGACGATCTTCTCCGTCGACGTCGGGTTCAACGCGCGATCGAAAATCGGCTTGATCAACAGCGCGATCAACCCATGCGCCGCGCCCGCGAACGCCATCAGTACAACGGAAGCCAATAACGACGGCGTGTACGGCCGCACATACCGGAAGATCCGCATCAACTCATTCATGCGGGCACTCCCAACGCTTCAATCGCCGCCGCCACGTCGGCCGTCGCAATCCGGTTCATCGGCCCGCCCGCCACCAGCGTCCGCGCCGTCGCCCGCCACGGCGCCCAGATCACCGGGTCCGACTCGCCGAACAGCACCACCAGAGGCACGCCGAACGCCGCCGCGATATGCGCCGGCCCGCTGTCATTGCCCACAAACAGACTCGCCGATTGCATCAGCACCAGCGTGTCTTTCAACGAAGTGTTCACCTGCGTCCGGAACTCCGAAAATGGCGACAGGTCATCCCCCGGTCCGCCAATGAACACGGGCTCCAAATGCCGCAACGACCGCGCAATTTCCAAAAATCGTTCCGCCGGCCACGACTTATGCACGGCCGACGCCAGCGCGTGAATCACCGCGTACGGCTTCTCCGCCGGCACCACCGGCGCGAACAGCCGCGCCCGCGGAATCTCCATCCGCCGCGCACCCAGCCAGAACATGGCCGATGCCATATGCTCCGCCGTATGCACCGTGCGTTCTTCGCCCAGAATCTCCTGCGCCCGCGGTACCTGCAGGTTGTAGACCGACGCATTCCGAAAATGCCCAAACCCGGCCCGGTACCGCGCCGTCGAAGCCACGGTCAGCCACATGCTCCGCGACCCACCGTGGAAGTTAATCGTAAGCTTCGGGTTCCAAATCAACGCCGCCATCGGATGCGGCGGCAACACCGCGTTCACATCCGGATTCCCGCGAAAAACGTCGGCAAACCGGTCCTCCGCCATCACCGCCACCCGCAGGTCAGGCCGGTGCTGTTTCAGGATGTGGAGAGCGGGCGTGGTTAGTACACAGTCGCCCAGAGAGCGAAGGCGGATGATAAGCACCTTCGCTCCTGTGGGCAGTTGGTCGAGCAAAACTAGTCCTCAACGCGGGCTTCGTCGACAAGCATCACGGGGATGTCGTCGCGAACCGGATAGACCCGCTTGCATTGCACGCACTTCAGTCCGCTGCCATCGGGCTTGAGCTCAAGCGTGGCCTTGCAAAGCGGGCAAACGAGAATTTCCAGGAGATCCTGACTGATAGCCATAGTGGAATTTCCAGTTTACGCCCTATTGGGCGAGGGCGGCGCGCGCCGCCGAAACAACGGCCAGGAACTGCCGCGACCGTTCTTCGAAAACTTCGTACGTGCCGGCCTTGATCGTCTCGGCGTCGATCAACTCGCTACCCACCGCCACCGCGGCGGCCCCGGCCTTCAGGAAGTCCGCCGCCGTGTCCAGATTCACCCCGCCCGTCGGGATCATCTCAATCTGCGGGAACGGCCCCTTCAGCGCCTTAATGTACTTCGCCCCGCCCATGTTCGAGCACGGGAAGATCTTCACAAAATCGGCCCCCGCTTCCCACGCCGTCAACACTTCGGTCGGCGTCAGCGAACCCGGGCAGATGATCTTCGAATACCGGTGCGCCACTTCAATCGTTGACACCTTCAACGCCGGCGTCACCAGGAACTGCGCCCCGGCCAGAATGCAGGCGCGCGCCGTCTCCGGGTCCAGCACCGTCCCGGCGCCCAGCACCATCTTGTCGCCCAGCGCGTCGGCCAGCTTTTCCAGGGCCTTAATAGCGCCCGGCACGGTCATCGTCACTTCGGCCGAGCGGATGCCGCCGTTGTAAACAGCCTCCACCGCTTTAATCGCGGATTCAGCGGAATTGGTCCGGACAATGGGAACGATGCCGATATCGAGAATAGCGGC
>CANIFK010000786.1 GCA_947466555.1 Acidobacteriota bacterium
ACGTGGACCGGGTACACGGGAGAGGTGATTCCGGACTAAGTGCAGCGTGTGTTTTCGATCGTCACGGGCGCGCGCGATGCGGCGGTGACGAAGGTGCAGACGTCGATTGGCGCCGGGGTTCCGCTGTACGGATTTGAAGTGGACGATGCCTGCCGCGGGCACATTCGCGAGAACGGCATGGCGGAATATTTCGTACACCGTACCGGCCATTCGATTGGCGAGGACGTGCATGGGTCCGGCGCGAACATGGACAACCTGGAGACGCACGACGAGCGGCGCGTGATTCCGTGGACCTGTTTTTCGGTGGAGCCGGGGATCTATTTGCCGGCGTTCGGGATTCGCAGCGAGGTGAATGTCTTTGTGGGCGATCGCGACGCGCGCGTGACTGGCGAACGGCAGACGGAGATGGTGAAGATTTAGGGGCTCGGCTCCCCGAGTGCCGCGGCGGCGTGGCGAGTACGCATTTGCCACGCCCCTTCCGTTTCCGATTTGACGAGCGAGGGGAGGCGTTTTTGCGCCGCTTTGAAGGCGTCACGGAGGGCCGGGGTGGCAGGGGGCTGGAGATTGGCGATGTAGTCAAAGGTGTGGAGGACTTCGAGGAGTTCGGAGGCCTGCATACCGGCGATGAGATCGGCTTCAAGGGTGGGGCGTTGTTTCAGAAGCGAGATAACGCGATCCCGGTCGGGGCCCATAAAGTGAGTCCGCCAGGCTTCGAGCGGGGCGTTGGCGGGGAGCGGGAGTGGCGGGGGAGCCGTGCTGCGGAAGATTTGCGGGAGGATGAAGCCGTTGACGTAAGCTCCGGTGAGAACGACGCAGGCGCAGAGGATGGCCGGAGCGGGATGGCGCCAGTTGCTGGCCAGGAGTGCGGTTAGCGGGATGCCGAAGGCGGCGACGGGGGCGAGGAACAGGGCGGCGTCAGAGAGTTCGCCATAACCGTGCTGACTGGCGAGCAGGCAGAGAAACGCCGCGGCGGCGGCGATGAGATAGACAAGCGCCAGCCAGCGGGAGTGGCGGGCAATCGTGACAGCGAGCAGCAGATCACGGACGATGACGAACCCCAACTGGGCAATAACCAGCATGGCCCGCATGGGGCCGAAGTTGGAATCATTGGCCGTGACGCAGAGGAACGCGATGATTCCGGTCAAAAGCAGAATGCCAGTAGCCATCACTGGTAAGTGCGCATTCGGCCGGTGGAAATGATCGCGTGACGCTACAATACTAGAGCAGTTCCATTTCAACGAGGACGAACTATGAAGAAACTCATCTTCCTGAGCTTCGCCGCCGCGATGCTTTTTGCCCAGGACGGCAAGACGCATCTGAAGGTTGGCGATATGGCTCCGGAGTTTTCCAAGCTCAGTTCCTCGGTTCCCGGCAAATCGTTTTCGCTGGCGGATTTCAAAGGCAAGAAATCAGTTGTTCTGGCCTTCTTCCCGCTGGCGTTTACGGGTGGCTGAACCGCGGAAATGAAAGGATTCCAGGCTGGAATCAAAAACTTTAACGAGGCGGATTCGCAGGTGTTTGGAATCAGCGTCGATGCAGCGCCGTCTTTGAAGCGCTTCTCCGACGACCTGACACTGGAGTTCCCGCTGCTTTCGGATTTCCCGAATCGCAACACCGCGAAAGCGTATGGCGTCCTGATGACTGAACGCGGCATCGCCAGCCGCACAACGTTCGTCATTGATAAAGAAGGCAAGATCGCGGAAATTATCTACGATCCCAAGCCGGCGCCTCATAACGAAGCGTCGATCGCGGCGTGTCAGCGAATCAAGAAGTAGTTTTGTTGTGCAGGATGCCCTCTATCGCGGAGAGAATTTCCGCGGTGGAGGGTTTTCCTCTTTGCGAGTAAGCGATGCGGCCATCGGGCCCAATGACGTAGACCGTCCGGCGAACCAGCCCCCAGCCGGCGTTGTAGGCGCGAGACATCTCCCAGCCACTGTCTACCAATAGCGGGAATGGGAATTTGTATTTCGCGGAGAACTTGCCGTGGGCATTGGAGCCCTGGCCGTTGACCCCATAGACGGCTGCGCCGAGACGTTTGAAGGCGGCCCAGTCATCGCGAATTTCGCAGAGCTGTTGGGTGCAGATGGACGTATCGTCACCCGGGTAGAAGACGAGGACGATGGCCTTCCCTTTCAGGCCCGCAAGGGAGACGTTGCGGCCGTTCTCATCGGGCAACGAGAACGGGGGCGCCGGCGCGCCAACTTCCAACGGACCGCCGAATAACCATGCAAGCATACAGTCCTTCACAATAGACCATATGGAACAGATCGTGCTTCAAACACTCGACCTGGCTACGCAGCGCGGCGTGCTGTATGCCGATGTGCGATTGGTGGAGTCGCGGTCGCAGGACCTCTCCACGCGAAACGGGCGCGTGTCGCAGGTGGCCGACACCGAGTCGGCGGGGATTGGGATTCGGGTGCTGATTGATGGGGGATGGGGCTTCGCGGCGACCGACGACTTCACGGCGGCCGGGATAGAGAAAGTGATTTCAAAGGCGCGGGCGATTGCGAAGGCGAGCACGCTGGCGTTGGGTTCGGCCGTTCGCTTGGCGCCGGAGCCGGTGCATGAGGCGTCGTGGGCATCGCCGTGCCTGGTTGATCCGTTGAGCATTCCGGTGTCGCAAAAGCTGGCGCATCTATTGGCGGTGGATGAGGCGATGCGGTCCCATAAGGCCGTGACGTTGACGGAGACTTCGTTCCATACGACTCGGACTCGACAGTGGTTTGCGAACTCCGAGGGGAGTGTCATCGCACAGACGCGGACGATGACTGGAGCCGGGTGCGCCTGTCACGTGTTCCAGGACGGCGACTTGCAGAAGCGTTCGTATCCGAACTCGTTTGGCGGGCAGTATCAGTTGAAAGGCTGGGAGTTGGTGGAGGAGTTGGACATGCTGGCGCATGCACCGCGATTGGCCGAGGAAGCCGCCGCGCTGCACTCAGCCGATGTGTGCCCGACGGGCGAGTTCACATTGATTCTGGATAGTTCACAGTTGGGACTGCAGATTCATGAGTCGATCGGGCATCCGATTGAGTTGGACCGCGTATTGGGGAGCGAGGCCAACTACGCGGGGATGAGTTTTCTGACGCTCGACCAGTTGCGGAACTTGCGGTATGGGTCGCCGCTCGTGCATGTGGTGAGCGACGCCACGGAGGCGCATGGGCCGGGGTTGGGGACGTTTGCGTTTGACGATGAGGGCGTGGCGGCGCAGAGGACCGACATCATTCGCGAGGGCCTGTTTACGGGCTATTTGACCAGCCGGGAAACGGCTGGGGCTGTGGGGGAGGGGCGTTCGAATGGATGCTTGCGCGCGG
>CANIFK010000787.1 GCA_947466555.1 Acidobacteriota bacterium
AGCCGTGCACGATGCTGAGCATGTCCATCATGTCCTCCGGCGGGAGGCCGGTTTCGGCGATGGTCCACAGAAACGCTTCATGCCAGCTGAGCCAGTTGGGTCCGTGGGGGGCGGCGACGAAGGGCAACTCCGCCAGCCACGGGCGGGCGCAGAGCATGGCGCGTTTGGCGTAGGCCCAGTGGCGGACCTCCGCGCGCCAGCCTTCGTGCGGGCCGAGGCGCGGGGGCGGGGGGCCCATAGCCGCGTCGACACAGGCATCGATGAGCGCTTCCTTGCTGGGGAAGTAGCGGTAGGTGGCCATGGTGGTGAAGCCCACCTTTTCGGCTATCGCCGGCATGGTGAGCGCGGCGAGGCCGTCGGCGTCGGCGATGGTGATGGCGGCGCGGACGACGTCTTCGCGAGTTACCGCCGGCTTGGGGCCGCGGGCGGCGCGGGGCTGCTCGCCCCAGAGCAGGGCACTGCGTTCGCGTAGCTTTTCTTGGGTGTCTGCGGCCATGGGAATCCTTCGAAGTTTCCTGTTGACAGGATAACTGTGTATACCATACACTTCTCTGTGTATGCTATACACAGAAACACGAAACAGACTGTTGGTTGCCTTCTTCGCCGCTGTGGCGATGGGGGTAGGAGCTGGGGCGGCGGAGCCCACGTATGACTATCGGGTGCTGGCGACTTCGCGCACCTCGACGATGGAGAAGGAGTTGAATGAAGCGGCGGCGGATGGATTCCGATTCAGCCGGGTGATGGGTGGGAGGGCCACCAATGGCGGGCAGGTGTTGATTGCGATGGTGCGGGAGGCTGGGGTGGCGGGGCGGAAGTACCGGTTGCTGGCGACATCGCGGACGTCGACGATGGAGCGGGAGATGCAGGCGTTGTCGGACGCGGGGTATGGGTATGTGGACCATACGGTGTTTGAGTCGGTGGGGGGCGGAAAGGAAGTGGCGGTGATTATGGAGTTGGATGCTTCGCGGCCGGCCGGGGCGTTGTACCGATTGTTGGCGACGACGCGGGCGGGGACGATGGAGAAGGAGTTGCGGGAGGCGGGGGCGCAGGGGTTTGCGTTGGTGGGGTCGGCGGCGGGGAAGACGGTGGGCGGGAGTGAGGTGATTGCGATATTGCGGAAGGAGCGGTGAGGGGGCCGAATTCTGTATACTCCACAGATGCACGGGAACCCCTGGAGAGCACTTGCGCTCAGCTCACTGATGCTCCTCTCGGTCTGTTCGATGGGAGGACAAGAAGTGAAAACTACCAAGACGGATAAAACGAAGGCGGCCGCCAAGACGGAGCAGCGGGGGAAGATCCTGGGCATTGGCGGGATCTTCTTTAAGTCCGCGAATCGGGATCAGATGCGGGAGTGGTATTCGAAGCATCTGGGGATTTCCGATAAAGGCGGCGGGGCGATGCTGCCGTGGCGGCAGAGCGACGATCCGGAGAAGAAGCACGTCACTGTTTGGTCCGTGTTTCCGTCGACGACCGACTACTTCGGGCCGGGGCCGGCGCCATTCATGATCAACTACATTGTGGAAGATCTGGACGCGTTGCTGGAGCGGTTGAAGGGGGAGGGCGTGAAGATCGATGAGAAGCGGATGAATGAATCCTACGGGCGGTTTGCGTGGATTTATGATGCCGAGGGGAACAAGATTGAGCTGTGGGAGCCGGTGGCGAAGAAGCCGTAGGTGGGCGTAGGGCTCCAGGTAGTCACGAGGGATCTGGTGGTTTGCCCAACGAGTCAGCAATCGCGTCGAGTACTTCTTTGACCGTCTTGGGGTGCAGCGTGACCCCGGAGTGAAACGGGACGACGACCCGCCTGGACCCAAGTTGATAGATGCGATGGCTACCCTTCGAACGGAGCCAAATGAATCCGGCATGGAGCAGCACTGCCTCTGCCTCCGGGACTCTGCCTCCAGCGCCGTCAGTCGCGGTGGTTTAGGCCTGCACCTCGATGGACGTAGTGAGCACGACCTGATGGGGTGGCGTCGAGCGCTCTTCCTCGGTGAGGGTTTCCAAGAACAGTTCGGCGGCCTCCTGAATATTGGCCAGCGCCTCCTCGATGGTGGCGCCCTGGGATTGGCAGCCTTTTAGCTCTGGACACCATGCATAGCAACCATCCTCGTCCCGTTCGATCACGACGCTAATTTTGCGCATCATCGCTTTATTCTATTGTTTCGGTGGTGCCGCGCAGAGAAGGGAATCGCCTTTCCGATCCGGCGGGGGGGAGGGGCGTTGTGATTGACTGGTAGTAGTCATGCTTGGCCAGATTTTGCAGATCAGTGTTTCGAAAGGCGGGGTGCCGAAGTTCCCGGTGCTGGCGGCCGAGGTGGGCCCTGTGGGGATTCTGGGCGATATTCAGAAAAACACCAAGTATCACGGCGGGCCGCGGCAGGCGTTGCTTTGGATTACCTCTGAGGGGCTGGACGAGCTGAAGGCCGCGGGGTTTCCGGTTTACCCGGGGGCGATGGGGGAAAACGTCACTACCGTTGGGATTGACCGGCGGGTGGTGCGGTTGGGCCAGCAGTGGCGGATGGGGGAGGTGATCGTCGAAATCACCAAGATGCGGGAGCCTTGCGCGACCTTGAACCCGTACGGCATGGGCACGATTCAGAAGGCCGTTTATGATGCGCAGGTGAAGGCGGGCGACTTTACTTCGCCGCGGTGGGGCTTGGCGGGGTTCTATGTCTCCATCGTCTGTTTGGGGACGTTTGCGCCGGGGGACCCGGTGACGCTATTGACGGACGTTGCCTAGGAATCGCTATGTTTGCCTGGGTGGATGAGATTGCCTTTCGGAAACCGGAACGGGCGCGGGCCCATGCGGTGATGCTGCAGGCGCGGATCCCGGACACGACGTTGGACCGGATCCGGTATCTGCTCGAAGGCGCGCCGGACCCGGATCGGGCGTTGGATTATTTGGCCAGGCTACTTGATCGGTCGTCGGAGATGTTTGGGCGGCTGACGCGGACGGCGGCGGGGTTGCAATCGCTGGTGGCGGTGTTTTGCCATTCGGAGTTTTTGTCCGAGGAAGTTTTGCAGCGGCCGGAATGGCTGGAGACGATTTGCGCTTCGGGGGAGTTGTATCGGACCGTTTCGCGGGAGACGATGATGGACCGGTTGGAACGGTTCATCCCGGAGGGCGTGCCGGAGGCGGTGTTGCTGGCGCGGTTCCGGCGGCGGGAGATGTTGCGGATTCTGGTGCGGGACGTGCGCGGGTTGGCGCCATTGCCGGAGATTGCGGGGGAGCTTTCGACGCTGGCCGATGCGGTGTTGGAAGTGAGCTACCGGCGGATCCGGCAGGCGTTGGAGGACCGGTTGGGGGTGCC
>CANIFK010000788.1 GCA_947466555.1 Acidobacteriota bacterium
ATCGACACGTCTTTTTCGTAGACGCCTGGCTGGGTGTAAAGATCCGTCCCGGTGCAGCCGTAGTTGTTTTTTTGGCCTTTGTTGGGGATGTAGCAGATGGTCCAGGTGGTGGGTTCGGAGCCGGGGGGTTTTTCGAGGACTTCGAGGCGGATGTGGACGGTGCCGTTGCGGTAGTCGACGGGGGAGAGCCAGTTGGCGGGGCGGGCGGGGTTGATGAGCGGGCCTTTGACGTAGAAGTGGGATTTAGAGGGGGTGGCGTTGTCGGCGTCGGCCTTGGTGAAGGGGAAGGTGACGTCGAAGAGGACGAACTGTTCGGCGTGGAGGGAGAGGGCGAGGAGGGCGAGCGGAAGAAGTTTCATTTGGATTTTTTCAGGCGCTTGGCGCCGGCCCAGTAGAGGCTGACTTCGTGACCATCGGGGTCGTCGAGATAAGCGTGGCGCCAGCCCCAGGGCATGAGGGTGGGCGGCTTGGTGAAGACGACGCCGGCGGCTTCGAGTTTTTTGCAGAAGCTGGTGAGAGAGCGGACTTCGAAATAGAGGCGGATGCCGCCGGTTTGGAGGGGTTGGCCGGGGGCGGCGAGGTGGAGGGCGACGGTGGAATTGGAACCGGGGACACGGAGGCGGGCGTAGACGGGACGGCCGGCGTGGAGATATTGTTCGAGTAGTTCGAAACCGAGGCGATCCTGATAAAAAGCGATGCCTCGGGCCACGTCCAGTGAGTAGATCATGGCGTGGTTCATGTCGAGGGCGGTAGACATGAGGGAATGATACAACGGAACCTCCTGCTACACTGGAAGCATCTATTGTTGTACTGACATGAACATCCGTTCCTATCTTCGGCTCGCGTTACACACGCAAATGCTGCCCATTCTTGAGAGCGGCGAGGAGACCCTTGTCGGCGGGCAGGCGGTGATGGAAGGCGTCATGATGCGGGCGCCGCACAGCTATTGTGTGGCGGTGCGCCGGGCGTCTGGCGAAATTGCCACGGAAGAGAGCCCGCTACCGCGGGTTTCGGAGACGTATCCGATCTTCAAGTACCCGATTTTGCGGGGCGTGGGGACGCTGGGGCAGGCGATGTGGCTGGGCGTGAAGGCGTTGAAGTTTTCCGCCAACGTGGCCATGGCCGATGAGAATGACAGAGAGGGCAAGCCGGAGAAGACCGAGATTCCGGCGTGGGTGATGACGGCGAACATGGTGTTCAGCTTCGTCTTCTTTATCGCTCTTTATAAACTGGTTCCGCTGTGGCTGACGATGCAGTTGACGCACGTCTACCCGGCAGTGGAGAACCGGATCCTGTTCAATTTGGTGGACGGTGTGATCCGCATTGTGATCTTTGTGTCGTTCCTGTTCGCGCTGTCGCGGTATAAGGACATTCACCGCGTGTTTGAGTTCCACGGCGCGGAGCATAAAGTCGTTTTCAACTTTGAATCGGGCAAGCCGGTAACGACGGCGAATGCCCAGAGTTTTGTCACCTTCCATCCGCGGTGCGGGACCAGTTTCCTGCTGGTGGTGATGGTGATTTCGATGATTTTGTACACGCTGTTGCCGCTGGATGGGTTTGCCGCGAAGTTTGCGGCGCGCATCGTGCTGCTGCCGCTGATTGCCGGATTGAGCTATGAGCTGATCCGATTTGCCGCTCGCAAGCGCGGCTCGCTGCTCGCGCTTATGACCGCCCCGGGCCTTTGGCTCCAGAAGATTACCACGCAGCCTCCGACGGATGCTGAGGTGGAAGTCGCCATTCATGCGCTGGAAGGCGCGATGGCACTGGAGAAGAAGCAGGGCGGACAACTCGTTATCGCTTAGCAGCCCTCACCCCGTTGTCTTAACCTCTTGAAACGGGAAAGGGTACCCCCATGCAATATTCCGACAAACTCGACAATTTAGAAAAACGCTACGAAGAACTGAGCGCGCAGATGGCCGACCCGGCCATTATTTCCGACAACGAACTGTATCGCAAGACGGCCAAGGCCCAGCGCGATATGGAAGAAGTTGTGACGAAGTATCGCGAGTACAAGGCGACGGCGGAGAACCTGAAGCAGGCGCAGGGGATGCTGCAGGAGAGCGACCCGGAGATCCGGGCGATGGCGCAGGAAGAAGTGGCGGCGATGGAACCGCAGTTGGTGACGCTCGAAGACGAGCTGAAGTTCTTGTTGTTGCCGAAGGACCCGAACGACGATAAAAACTGCGTGTTGGAAATTCGCGCGGGCACGGGCGGCGACGAAGCGACGCTGTTCGCGAACGAAGTTTTCCGCATGTATACGCGGTATGCCGAAACGCTGAAGTGGCGCGTGGAAGTGACCGATGTGAGCGACAGCGAAGTGGGCGGCGTGAAGGAAGTGATCGCGCTGATCAGCGGGGACCGCGTTTATAGCCGCATGAAGTATGAGAGCGGCGTGCATCGCGTGCAGCGCGTGCCGCAGACCGAGACGCAGGGGCGGGTACATACGTCGGCGATTACGGTGGCGATTATGCCCGAGGCTGACGATGTGGAAGTTCACATTGAGGCGAAAGACCTGCGCATTGATACGTTCTGTTCGTCGGGGCCGGGTGGGCAGTCGGTGAATACGACCTATTCGGCGGTGCGCATTACGCACTTGCCGACGATGACTGTCGTGTCGTGTCAGGACGAAAAATCGCAAATTAAGAATCGCGAAAAGGGCATGCGCGTGTTGCGTTCGCGGTTGTACGAGTTGGAGTTGGAGAAGCAGCAGGCGCTGATTGGGGCGGAGCGGAAGAAGATGGTGGGGTCGGGGGACAGGAGCGAGAAAATTCGCACGTATAATTTCCCGCAGAACCGCGTGACGGACCACCGAATTGGGCTGACGCTGCACCAGTTGGACCTGGTGATGGAAGGAAAGCTGGATCCGTTTATCGACGGATTGACGGCGTTCAACAACGCGGAACGTTTGAAGCAGCAGGCCGAAGATGACCCTACGAACGGCGCTGGCGCAGGGCGCAAAGCTTCTTAACGACGCTGGGATAGACTCGCCCCGATTGACGGCCGAGGTGTTGCTGGCGCATGCGCTGCGGCAGGAGCGGATCTATCTGGTAGCGCACTCCGAGGATGAGCTGACCGAGGTGGGGTGGATCCACTACGGGCGGTATTTGCATGAGCGGATGAAGGGGAAGCCGACGCAGTACATCACGCGGCGGCAGGAGTTTTATGGGCGCGATTTTTATGTCGCGCCGGGAGTGTTGATTCCGCGGCCGGAGACGGAGTTATTGGTTGAGAAGGTATTGGGGGTGTTGCGCGCGGGGGACCGGGCGTTGGATGTGGGAGTGGGGTCGGGGTGCGTGGGGGTGAC
>CANIFK010000789.1 GCA_947466555.1 Acidobacteriota bacterium
CGCCGGCCCGGCCACCATCCTCGTCCTCGGCGAAATCAACGACGCCGGCCTCAACGTCACCACCACCTGGGACCTCCGCCGCCCCGGCCGCCCCGTGCTGCCCCCCACCGCCCGCGGCCTGCTCACCATCCCCCTCGAAGTCCGCGGTGAAGCCGTGCTCGACATGTACGTCACTCGCCTTTCGGCCGCCGCCGGCGTCCGCAGCGGTTTCAATGTCGAGGGCGGCTCCCGCCTCAGCTCCTCCCTCAACGTCGAAATGTACGCCACCATTACGTGGACTGGCCTCGACGCCTTCGTCCGCACGGAAGCCCCCGGCGAAGGCACCAGCGAAGACGTCTATCACATCATCGACCAAAGCGAGATCTACTCCGGAACGGTCCCCATCTAAACCATGCTCCAAGAGATTTTCTATCTTCGCCTCAACAGCTCCGCCTGCTCCGCCGAAGCCTGGGTCAACGGCGTCTCCGTCTCCCGCGTCGATCCCGTCACGTGCCTTCTCGACGGCCGCCCCGTGCACGAATTCCTGCTCCCCGGCAAGAACCACCTCGCCCTGCTCGTCAGCCCCGGCCCCCACCCCAGCCACCCGATGAGCTCCGAAACGCCCTTCCCTGCCCCGCCCCGCGCCTACGCTTCGCTCCACCTCCTCCGCGGCCCCCGCGGCGTCCTCCCCGACGATCCCCAGGTGAAGGTGCTCGCCGCCATCGAGTGGCGTCCCGAAACCGGCGCCATCGTCCGGCCCCCGGTCTACCTCGAAGCCGAAGCCGATCTCCCCGTCTGGCTCCCCCGCTGGAGCTGGCTCGACGCCACCCCCGTCGGCCTGTCCAACGAACTCAACAACATCGTCTTCCGCTTCATCGGCGAAATAGTCATCGGCATGCGTAAGGGCGACCCCTCTCTCTACATCCAATCCGCCGCCACCCGCTTCCAGGAAGTGGGCCAGGCCTATGGCCTCACCGCCGATGAGACCCGCAACAACTTCCTCGCCCAGTGGGCCAAAATCAATCAGATTCCCGGCTTCGCCATCCAACTGCCCAACCGCGAAGCCATGGCCCTGCGCGTCTGCGCCGATGGCCGCCTCATCGAGTGTCTCGACCTCCAGTTCGAGCCCATGCTCCGCGCCGAAAAGCTCGAAGCCGATGGCCGCGTCCCCATCCGCTACACCACCCGCCTGGCCTTCTTCGGCCGGGACATCCGTATCGTTCGATAAAGCGCGACAGGCCCGCGACAAACCCGATACGATATCGAAATGGCTTCTGCTAGGGAAGCTTCGTTGAAGAATCTCTGATAACAATTTAGAGCGAATTGCGCGTTGACTCTAAGAGGTGCATTATGCCGAATATTACCCAGGAAAACCGGCTTCTCAAGCTGACTACTCCCCTGGGAGAAGATAAACTTCTCATCCGTTCCATCGATGGAATGGAGGGGATCTCACAGCTCTTCAGCTTTCGCATTGATGCCTTCGCCTCCAACGAGGAAGTGATCGATTTCTCCCGCCTCATCGGCCAGCCAGCCTGCGTTCGCGTCAATATGATCCACGGCAACGCCGGCGAGTTCACCCGCACCTTCCACGGCATCGTCCAAACGGTCACCCGCGGCGCCCGCGGCGATTTCAACACCGGCTACAGCCTCCAACTCGTTCCCCAACTCTGGGTCCTCACCCGCGTCACCCAAAGCCGCATCTTTCAGCAAAAAACCGTCACCGATATCCTCAAAACAGTCATCGGCAACATCCCCGCGCTCTGGGAAACCCAAGTCACCTACGAACCGCGCGACTACTGCGTCCAGTACCGCGAAAGCGACTTTGATTTCCTCTCCCGCCTCATGGAAGAGGAAGGAATCTTCTACTACTTCCGCCACACCGAGGACGGCCATACCATCGTCTTTGGCGATACCGCCCAAACCCACGTCGCCCTCCCCAACGCCGCCACGCTCTACTACGACCCCTACACCGGCGGCGTCGACGAAGCCGAGATCATCTACGCCTGGGAAAAGACACAATCCCTCCGCTCCGGCAAGACAACCCTCTGGGACCACTCCTTCGAACTGCCGCACAAGAATCTCGAGGCCCAGGACCTGATCCCCGAGACGCTCCAGATCGGCGATATCACCCACAAACTCAAGGTCGGCGGCAACGACACCTTCGAACTCTACGACTACCCCGGCGGCTACGCCGAACGCTTCGACGGCATCACCCCCAGCGGCGGCGAACAGGCCAGTGAGCTGCAGAAGATCTTCGAAGACAACAAGCGCACCACCAAGATCCGCATGCAGCAGGAGGCCGTCAACTCCGTCACCTCCACCGGCTACACCGCCTATCTCGGCGTCCTCGCCGGCTACAAGTTTGACCTCGAACGCCACTACGAGGACAACGACTCCTACCTCATCACACGCATCAGCTTCTCCATCCCCCAGGGCGGCGGCTACGAATCCGGCGACAACTACGACGGCCCCCCGCCGGAAGCCGTCCTCACCTGCATCCCCCTCGCGCTCCCCTATCGCCCCCAGCGCGTCTCGCCCAAACCTGTCATCTACGGCACGCAAACCGCCGTTGTCGTCGGTCCCTCCGGTCAGGAGATCTATACCGATAAATACGGCCGCATCAAGGTCCAGTTCCTCTGGGATCGCTCCTCCCAGTACAACGGCACCAGCTCCTGCTGGGTCCGTTGCGCCATGCCGTGGGCCGGCAAGAACTTCGGGTTCATCTCCATCCCCCGTATCGGCCAGGAAGTCGTCATCGCCTTTGAAGAGGGCAATCCCGATCAGCCCATCTGCGTCGGCAGCGTCTACAACGCCGACATGATGCCGCCCTACGCGCTCCCCGACAACCAGACGATGAGCACGTTCAAGTCCCGCTCCTCCATCGGCGGCGGCGGCTTCAACGAACTCCGCTTCGAAGACAAGAAGGATGCCGAACAGGTCTTCTTCCAGGCGCAGAAGGACATGGATCTCCGCGTCCTCAACGATCGAAAAGAGTGGATCGGCCAGGATACCCACCTCTACGTCAAACGCGATCAGGTCGAAGCCATCCAGCGCGATGTTCAGCGCAAGGTCACCCAGGACGTGGTGGAAGAGATCGGCCGCGATCGCGTCCTCGTCATCAAGGGCAAGGAAACCCTCGAAGTCACCGGCTCCAGCACCGCCAAAATCGGTGGCAACTCGGTTTCCGAAATCGGCGGCAACCTTTCCGCCAAAGTCACCGGCAGCACCTACATCAAAGGCTCCGGCGCCATCGTCATCGAAAGTGGCGCCCAGATATCGCTCAAAGTCGGCACCAGCTTCATTGACATCGCCCCCTCC
>CANIFK010000790.1 GCA_947466555.1 Acidobacteriota bacterium
CGCATCCCCCACCGCCAGCCAACCATCCCCCGCCAACCGGGTCCCCCGCCACCACGACGCCTCTAAAGACGGCAACATATGCCCATAAAACGTCGCACCCTCTCGCGATATCCCGCGCGAATCCATGTACCGCTCCAGCCGCGCCCGCATCGCCGTCGCCGCCTCACCCTTCCCGCAAATCCCCACCGACAAATGCCCCGCCCGCGGAAACACCCACAAATACCCTTCAAAACCTGCAAAGAACTCCAAATCGATGTGCCCCTGCTCCCGCGGCACATAGTAACCCAACGCCGACATCGTGTCCGCCGCCTGAAACGCTGTCCCCGTCTCCCGCAACGGATTCCGCGCCCCCGTCGCCACAATCACAAAATCCGCCTTCAGCTCACCCGCCGTCGTCCGCACCGCCCACCGCCCCGTCTCCCGGCGCATCCCCAGCACGCGTTCCCGCCGCAACTCCGCCCCCGCCGCCGCCGCCCGGTCCAGCAGCAATTGATTCAACTCCCGCCTCGAAAAAATCAACATCGGCTTGTCCAACTCCAACCGCACCGCACCCGCCCCCGGCGAATGCAGGCAGGTCCGCTTCACCCGCCGGTAAGCGCCACTTTCCTCCAAAAACGGATACTGCTGATAAGCCTTGTAGGTCACCCCGCCACCGCAAGGCTTCTCCCACGCCATCTTTTCATCGAACAAAATCGCGCGTGCCCCAGCCGCGGCCACCTCGCGCGCCGCCATGGCGCCCGCCGGCCCGCCGCCTAGCACCGCGACTGTTCTCACGGATGGGCCTTGGGTGTCGACGGCGCATGCACCGCCCCGTTCGCAGGCGCTCCCGTCGGCGGATGGCCGGCCGGCATCTCACCCGTCGGCATCGCCGTGTTCCCGTGCGGGCTGGACTTCTCCGACGGCTTCACAGACCACTTGCCGCCCTCCATTACCAGCGAATAATTCATCTGAATCCCCGCCCCACCTTCCTTCGGCGAAACAGACACCACCGCATCGGCTTCCTTGTCCCGGAAATTCACCGAGACGACTTCGATCTTCATCGATTGCGACATCATGTCGCTGCGCTTCGCCAAATGGTCCAGAATCGCCTGCTTCACGGCATCCTGATTCTGAGGGGCTTTGGCGCATCCGGCCAACAGCACAAGGAGGAGAGAGAGTATTCGTACGGCCACACCCGGATTATAACGGGCAAGCCTATAATTGGGAAAGGGAGACTTGCACTGCAACGACGCGTGTGGCTGCTCCTCGTGCTCAGTCTGCCCGCCGCCGCACAACCGGACGGGTTCGTAAGTTCGCTCTCCAAATTGCGAACACTGACGCGAGACGAACTCGGCCGAACTCCAGAGGCACGGCTGGAAGCAATCGTCACGTTCGTCAACCCCGCCAGGAAATTCATCTTCCTCCAACAGGGAGACAGCGCCGCCTACGCGCAACCCGGACCCGGCTTCCAACTGCCGGAACTCCGCGCCGGCCAGCGCGTTCGCGTCAAGGCAATCGCCGCCCCCTGCAGCTACTCCCCCTGCCTCGTCCTTCGCCAACTCGAAGTGCTCGGTAACGGCCAATTGCCGCAAGCCGTACATGCAACGCCCGAAGAAATCGAAAAGACGATCTACGAAGCCCGCCGCGTCATCGTCCACGGCACCATCCGCGCAGTGGCCCCCATGAACGATCCCACCTGGCCCAACTCCGCCACCATGCTCCTCGAATCCGCCGGACGCCGCTGGCCCATGATCGTCGCCGAAATCGATCAGGACTACATGGAGCGGTTTGACGACGCCACCGTCACCGTCGAAGCAGTGGTCGGAACCCAGGCCAACACCGCCCGCCAACTCGTCACACCCAGCTTCGTCGTCCAGCATCCCTCCCACGTCACCTTCATCAGCGACTCGCTCTCCACTCCGCCCGCCCCGGTCGTCTCCGCCGCCGATCTCCTGAAATACGGCGGACCCGCCACCGCCGGCGCCCGTGTTCGCATACGCGGCACAGTCACCATTGCGCTGCCCCGCGTCGGCCTCTTCCTCCAGGACAAAGACACCGGCGTCTTCCTCGAAAGTCTGCAGGAAATGACGGTCCAACCCGGCGACGTCATCGAAGCCGAAGGCCGCGTCACACCAGGGAACCGCCGCCCGTACCTGCGCGATGCCAAATGGGCCATCGTTTCCCGCAACCAACCGCTCGTCCGCCCCCACCCGGTTACGGGCCAACTGCTGAGCCTCGACCAAAACGATAGCCGCCGCGTCCAGATCGACGCCATCTTTGAAGGTGATAACAGGCAGGCAGCCGTCCGTCCCCGGCTCGTCATCAACTTCCAAAGTCATGATGGCGTCCGATTCGTCGGCTTCCTCGACGACCCCGTCGCCACCATTCCGGACTACGCCCCCGGTACCATCCTCCGCATCGCCGGCGTCCTGCGTGTCGATTCCGACCCCGTCAGCCCCCGCCGCGACATCTACCGCATCCTCATCTCCGGCGCCAACGATATCGCCGTCATCGCCCACCCGCCCTGGTGGCAGGCCACCTACGTCACCACCACCCTCGCCATCATCTCGCTGCTCGGCGTCCTCTCCCTCATCTGGGTCTGGAGCCTTCGCGCTCGCGTCCGACGCCAAACCGCCGAACTCCGCGCCGCCAAAGAGGCCGCCGAAGAGGCCAATCGCGCCAAGGCGCAGTTCCTCGCCCACATCAGCCACGAAATCCGCACCCCCATGAATGGGGTCCTAGGCATGATCGAACTCGCGCGCCGCACTGCGAAGGATCCCGGCACCGCCGAAAGCCTCGCCACCGCCGGGGAATCCGCCCACGATCTCCTCAGCCTGCTCAACGACGTTCTCGATCTTTCCAAACTCGACGCCGGCAAACTCGACCTCGAACGCACCGCCTTCTCCGTCCCCGCCGTTCTCACCTCCGCGCACCGCCTCTTCCTTGTCCGCGCCGAAGAGAAGGGACTCCGGCTCAAACTCGACCTTGCCCCCTCCCTTCCCGCCTGGTCCTATGGCGACCCGTCCCGCCTCCGCCAAGTCGTCCACAACCTCCTCGCCAATGCC
Organism: Acidobacteriota bacterium; assembly: GCA_947466555.1. Taxonomy (GTDB): domain Bacteria; phylum Acidobacteriota; class Terriglobia; order Bryobacterales; family Bryobacteraceae. The sequence goes on from CANIFK010000790.1 coordinate 3,045, forward strand.
ATCAAGTTCACCCCCGTCGGCACCGTAACGCTCCGCGCCTTCGCAGCCAACGAAGCAGTCACCTTCGAAGTGGAAGATACCGGCATCGGCATCCCACCCTCGCAAATCGAATCCATCTTCCAGCCCTTCGAACAAGCCGATTCCTCCATCACCCGTCGCTACGGCGGCACGGGGCTTGGTCTTCCCATCGCCGCCCGCATCGTCACCGCCATGGGTGGCCATCTCTCCGTCACCAGCCACTTCGGCAGC
>CANIFK010000791.1 GCA_947466555.1 Acidobacteriota bacterium
GCGAGCCGCCTGCAACTGCTCATACGTCGGCGTGATCCCCCACAAATCCAAATACGCCCGTCGCGCGAAAACCGCATCCGAAACCGGCGCCCGGAACGTCCCGCCCACCAGCAAATCCACCGGATGCCCCGTGCCCTTCAACACCGGAACCCGGTGCGCCAACGGCGCCACCCACTTCGACGCCCCGCGCCCCTTCATATCCGCCCACGGCAGATCGTCGGCAACCCACCGCTCCAGCGTCGCAATCTCGGCCGCGGAGAGCGGAGCCCCGTTCGGAGGCATCCGCATCCCCTCAGTCCCTTTCACCTTTCCGATCAGCTTCCCGCGCACCCGCAAAAACGAGGCCCGTTCGTCCACACGAAGACCGGCCTGCGCCGCGTCCCCCGTGTGGCAGCTCGCGCACCGCGCCGCCAGTATCGGGTGGACCTCACCAGCGAAGTCCACCTGTCCCCACGCCGCAACGGCGCAAACCGAAGCCAACCAGAAAACGCGCATTAGAACTTGACCTTGACCCAGCCCTTCTTCTTCGAGCTCTCCACAACCTTCTCGAGCAGCACCATCCCGCGACGGCCGTCCTCAAACGTCGGGTAGTCCACCGGCTGCGAAGGATCCGCAACCCGCTTATAGAAGCGCTTGTACAGCTGCTTGTGCGCATCGTCGTAGCCTTCCGAGTGCCCGCCCGGCAGGTCCGCAAACCCAGCCGCCGGCCCCATCAGCATCGAAGGGTCTTTAATCAGAATCCGGTTCGGTTCGTTCCGGTTGCCGATCCACAACTCGTCCGGCCGCTCCTGGTTCCACGCCACACCGGACTTGGTCCCATAGATTTCAAACGCGAACTTGTTCTTGTTGCCCGCCGCCACCTGCGACGCCGTGAACGCCCCGCGCGCCTGGTCGCCCAGGTGCAACAGAATGCCGCCGTAGTCTTCGGTCGTGATCTTGACTTCTTCGTAATCCGCCGGCTTCAGCTTCTTGCCCGCAAACGTCTGAATCGCCGCCTTCGGCTTCTTCCGCGTCTTGTGGAACGTCGCCAGATCGGCGCACAGCCCGGTGATCGAAAGCCCGGTCAAATGCTGGATCATGTCCATCCAGTGCGAACCGATATCGCCCACAGCGCGCAGCGCGCCGTTGTCCTTGGTCTCAATGCGCCAGTTGAAATCGGTGTCGTACAGCAGCCAGTCCTGGGAATAGGTGCCCTGCACGTGCAGAACCTCGCCCAGTTCCCCGGCCTTAATGTACTGCCGGATGTGCTGCACAATCGGGTAGTAGCGCAGGTTGTGGTTCACCGCATGAACCAGGCCCTTTTTCTCGGCCAGCTTCAACATGTTCGAAGCTTCCTTGGCCGAAACCGCCAGCGGCTTTTCGCACAACACGGCCTTCCCCGCGTTCAGCGCCTCCATCGAAACCGGATAGTGCAACGCATTCGGCGTCAGCACGTGCACGGCCTGGATCTTCGGATCCGCCAGCAGCTCTTTATAGTCGCCGGTCGTCCGGTCGATCCCCATCGCCTGCCCAAACGCGGCGGCTTCGGCGGCATTAACGCCCGCCACACCCGCTATATCGACAAACCCCAGCCGCCGGATCTGTTCCGCGTGGACACGGCCCATAAACCCGGTACCGATAATCGCTGTTGCAACACGTGCCATAGTTCTCTTGCTCTATCCTTTCGTGGAGGGAAAAACACTTCTCTCAGGTTTACTCTATCCCAACTGAGAGCATTCCCTCTTGAATTACACTATAGGTGTTGGATGATCGTTAAGCTCCGTGTAGGCAAAGGCCGAAAAATCCGTCGTCAAGGGATCCGCAACCGGCGCGCCGCCATCACCGCTGCCGCCCTGCTGACCCCGTTTTCTGTCCTCGCATTCGCCCTCGGCGGCTGGCGCCTCCTGGCCGATCTGCAGTGGACCAGCCGTTTTGCCATCGACGACGGCCCCCTCTCCCACTGGCAAGTCTGGATTGCGTTCTCATTCTTCCTCCAGGCCGGCGCCGCACTCCTCAACCGCTACGCCGAAACCCACGCCGACACGCAAGAAGACTAGCCCCGGCTAAAAACTTTGACCACAATCCCCCCTCAAATGCGCGATAAGCATTGAGGCCCCGATGCACGCAACCAATCACCACCGGGCCGCATCTGAATACGCAAGAGGCATTTAGTTCAATATGTGGAACCGTATGGCGCACCGTAATGTGGCACTCCTGGCCAAGGCCAGCGAAGAAATCACGCCCGCCTTCGCCGCCTTTCTGTCCCCAATGGCGGCCATGGCGCTGGCTCTCGGCCTGTGGGCATTCGCAGCCCAACTGGCCCTCACCTCCCAATTCCCCATCGCCGGCGGAGCCCTCTCCGATTGGCGCGTCTGGATGCTCATCGCCGGTGGCCTCGAAATGGCAGCGCTGCGATTCCGTTCCCAAACCCCCAACCGGTAAGCTATCCTCGACTGTAGAGGGCGGTGTATTCACAGATGGGCTCGTCATTTCGTAACCCTTCTTTTGGCGGCTCCTCTTCGGGAGTTCTCCCGCAAGGGGTCAAGTGGTTACTGATCAGTAACACGGCCATTTTCCTGCTACAGTTCATCCTGTATCAGACCGCCGGCGTGCAGCTGAACTTCCTCAAGCTCATCCCGTCCCAATTCGTCGGCGGCTACATCTGGCAGCCGTTTACCTACATGTTCCTCCACGATGTGCACAGCACCACGCACATTATTTGGAACATGGCGTCGCTCTTCTTCACCGGCCCGATGCTCGAAATGCACTGGGGCACAACGCGCTTTCTGAAGTACTACTTCCTCTGCGGGGTCGGCGCGGGCCTCTGCGTGGTCATCGCCGGTTTCCTCGCCGGAACGCCCACCGTCGCCACCCTCGGCTGCAGCGGCGCCCTCTTCGGCGTCCTGGTCGCCTATGGCGTCCTCTTCCCCGACGTCCTGTTCTTCGGCGTCATCAAGGCCAAGTGGTTCGTGACGATCATCGGCGCCGCCAACCTCCTCGACGGCATCGCCAGCCGCAACGCCGGCGTCAGCCACGTCGCCCACTTGGGCGGCATGGCCATCGGCTATCTGCTGATCCGCTTCGGCTTCCAGGCCCGCGGCATCAAGTCCCCCCAACTCGCCCCCATCGCCTGGGCCCAAGCCCAGTACAAGAACTACAAACTGGCCCGCGCCCGCAAGAAGTTCGAAGTCTACATGCGCAACAACCAGACCCGCCACTAGGACTTCCCTGGGAGCCGTGCTACCGGAAATCCCCGTAATTTAGGATTCCCCCCCCCCCCATCACCCCTTCAGCAATCGCACCGCCTCCCCC
>CANIFK010000792.1 GCA_947466555.1 Acidobacteriota bacterium
AAGGCGAGGGCGAGCGAGCGGGTGACGGGGAACACCACTCCCCCGCCCCGGGCGGTATCGGACGGGACGAAGGGCGCGACCAGCATGCCTGCGGAGACGACGGCGTAGCCGAGGCGGAGCGGCGTGGTGGCGAAGCGGCGGATGAGTAGATAGGCCACGCGCATGCCGAGGCCGGTGGTGGAGATGGCGCGGGCGAAGAGATAGGCGGAGAAGATGAGCCAGACGGTTTGGTTGGAAAAGCCCAGCAAAACGCGGTTGGCCGGGACGGTGCCGGTGAGGGCGAGCAGCGTCATGGAGATCATGACGCTGACGCCCATGGGCGCGGGGCGCACTACGAGAGCGAGGATGGTGGCGATGAAGACCGCCAGCAGTTGGCGCTGGTTCGGAGCGAGGCCGGGAAGGGGCACGAAGTAGAGGAGCGCGCCCGGGACGAGCACGGCCAGCCAGCGATTCAGGGTGGAGGCGTTGGGAGACAGAGCACTATCATAACTTTCCTTACGGCTTGGGGAGAATTTGGATATCGCCGAGCCAGTATTCGAGGTCCTGGGGGCGGTGGTGGAGGGAGGCTTTGATGCGGAGTCCGGGGGCCAACTTTTCCAAATCGGCCTTTTGTTTGATTGGGAACTCCATGGTCATACCGCGCATCCAGACCTTGCCATCGGCGTTCTGGATGTCGCCGTGGCGGACGAGGGCGAGACGGTGCACGGTGTCGACACGGATGACATCGCCTTCGAGTTCGTAGCGGTCCGTGGGAACGTTGTCCGCTTTGGGCGGGCCGCAGGAGAGCGCGCTGAAGATAAGGGCCAGGAAGGACAGGCGTTTAAGCATGTTTTTGTTTCTCCTGCGCGACGGCGGGGGGCGGGGGGCCGTCCCAGAGGTCCCATTCGCAATCCGGCGGGAGTGGGAGTGCGGGGGACGGCGACGGGCTGCTTGCCGCGCGTAGGCGGTTGAGGATGAGCCCAAGAGCGGCGAGGCCGGCGGCGCTGGCGGCGACCGGAGTCCAGGTTAGCCAACGGCCCGCGGAGCCGTCCGGGGTGGCCAGAACGCGCCGGGAGTATTGGGTAAGCAATGCCTGTTTGATCTGGCTGTCGGTGTGGCCGAGGGCGATGCGGCGGCGGATATCGGAGCGCAGTTCGTCGGCCTTCGGGGATTGATGGGTCAGCAGGTTTTCGCGCCAGCAGCAGGGGGCGACGAAGGAGCTGAAGAGATGGGAGAGTCTGGGGTCGCCGTTGGACGGATCGCCCCGTAATGGGCCTGCCGCGAGGGCGGCAAGGGGAATAGAGAATACACCTCTGCGGTGCATGGAGGCCTCCTTGGTTGTTCGATTGGGTTATGCGATGGGCACAACGGCGAACGGAGGAGGGGGGCGTTGGAAAAGCTGGATGGTGCGGACGGACGGGTGGAATTGTGTCGCGACGAGGACGAGGGGAATGGGACGGGTGGGCGGCGGGCATTGCGACGACGGGACGCGGGGAGGCGAGAGGGAAACGGATTCGCCGGGAAGGGCGCGGGCGGCGCATCTGGCAGAGCACGCGGCGGCGGAAATGGCCGGTTGGTTGGGGGCTTGCGCGCGGGGGCGACAGCAGGATTTCGCGCCCGTGCGGCAGCATTGTTTGCCGCAGGCGGCTTGGAAGGAAAGCAGGGCGAGCGCGTCAGGAGCGAGGAGGGCGAGCGTCAGGCACAGCGCGGCCAGCCCGCGCCAGAGGCGGGGCAGCGGTGAGAGCGCTGTGAGCAGACCGAGAAACATGCGCGGGGGCACGATTCCTTTCGCGATTCAGAACGGGAGAGGGTTCTTCAGGCGAGAGGTGCAGGCGGGCCGCGCAGTGGGGCAGCGGGCGTGGATTGAACCCGCGCGCCGATGGAGGGCGATGCGGCGAGTGTCGAGACAGCCGGCAGCGAGCCGGCGGGATGGGCAATGACGCTGGCGGTCGCGTGGCTGGCGGTAAGGGACGGCGCCGATGGGTACTGGCCGCAGCGGGTGGCTGCGCTGCGAAACGCAGCACCCGGCAAGGGAGCAGGTGTGGCTCGTTTGGCGCATTGGTGTTTGCCATCGCGACGGCAGCAAGCGGGGAGGTTTTCTTCGGCAGTTGCGCCGAAGGCGGCGAGGAGCGGCGCGAACAGCATGAGGCTGAAGAACAGCAACAGCGAGCTGGAGATTGCGCGTCGCAAGAACTCCATTCTAGCCGAGTTTGCCAGCCCCGCCACGGTCGCGCTACGCTTAGTGGAGAACCGACCGAGTAATTCCACAATTCGCCAGAATCGCGCGCGGGAGAGACCTCTTTGTTGAGGCGCCGAAGGAGCAAGAGCCCCGGAAACTCTCAGGCAAAAGGACCGCCTCGATTCTTCTAAACCATCTGGAAAGTGGCTCCGCAAGAGCCCGCCGAAGAGATAACTTTTTCAGGCACCCAAGACAGAGCGGGCAGACAAGGATCCGTCATGCCTGCAAACACCAAGACTCTTGCCGCCGATTTTGCCGCCCGCCACATTGGGCCTTCTCCCAGCGATGTGGAGGCGATGCTGACTACGCTGGGCGTCGAGTCGCTCGACGCGTTGATTGGCCAAACTGTCCCGGCTTCGATTCGCCATCCGCGGCCGCTCGAACACGGGCCGGTGATGAGCGAAGTGGAAGTTCTGGCGCACATGCGGGAGATTGCCGCGAAGAACCAGATCTTCACCAGCTTCATTGGCATGGGATATCACGGCACGCATCTGCCGGGCGTGATTCTGCGCAACATCCTGGAGAACCCGGCGTGGTACACGGCCTACACGCCGTATCAACCGGAGATCTCGCAGGGGCGGCTGGAGGCGTTGATCAACTACCAGACGATGATCACGGATCTGACCGGATTGGACGTTGCGAACGCTTCCCTGCTGGACGAGGCGACGGCGGCGGCAGAGGCGATGACGGTGGCTCGGCGCGTGGCGACTCAGAAGGAAAACACGTTCTTTGTTGATCACGATGTGCACCCGCAAACGCACGCGCTGATCGTGACGCGGGCGCAGCCGCTGGGGCTGACCGTCATCAGCGGCGATCCGATGACAGCGGACTTTGCCGGCTGCTTTGGAGCGATCTTCCAGCACCCGGGTTCGCATGGCGCCATTCGCGATTTGCGTGGGCCGATTGCGAAGGTGAAGGAACAGGGCGGCGTGCCGATTGTTTCGGCCGATCCGCTGGCGCTAACGGTGCTGGCGTCGCCGGCGGAATTGGGCGCGGAGATCGCGTTGGGCTCGACGCAGCGCTTCGGCGTGCCGATGGGCTACGGTGGCCC
>CANIFK010000793.1 GCA_947466555.1 Acidobacteriota bacterium
AGGTTGCCGAACAGGACAGCCAAACCGCCATCTTGCGAATAGGCATTTTCTTTGTTACGGATACAGCCATTTGTTCGATCAGAATCTAGCTCTGGATAGTAGCGATTTTGGCTGAAGGCCACCTGCGTCGGAACGCCACCGGGGGCAGCGCGGTAGAACTCCTTGGCGGCTTCATCGGTCGTCTGCACGATGTCCCACTTGGCTAGGGCGTCGGCCATGGTGGGAGAGTGGACGGTCAGCGTCTGGCTGCGCAGCAACCCGGCCCGATCGAGTTCGCCAAGGATGGCCATGACGCCGCCTGCGCGGTGGACATCCTCCATGTGATACTTATTTGTTGCTGGCGCAACCTTAGACAAACAAGGAACTTGACGAGACAGACGATCGATGTCCGCCATGGTGAAGTTGATCTCCGCCTCGCGGGCCGCCGCGAGCAGATGGAGCACCGTGTTGGTGGAACCGCCCATGGAAATGTCGAGCGTCATCGCGTTTTCAAAGGCTTCGAAGTTGGCGATGTTGCGCGGGAGGACCGAGGCATCATCCTGTTCGTAATACCGCTTGGCGAGTTCCACCGACAGGCGGCCGGCGCGGAGGAATAGGTCCTTGCGGGCGGCGTGGGTGGCGAGCAGCGAACCGTTGCCGGGGAGCGCGAGGCCGAGCGCTTCGGTTAAGCAATTCATGGAATTTGCGGTGAACATGCCGGAGCAGGAGCCGCAAGTGGGGCATGCTGAACGCTCCATTTCGGCGACATCGGCATCGGAGACGCGCTTGTCGGCGGCTTCGATCATGGCGTCGACCAAGTCGACGAAGCGGGTAGTGCCTTGCCAATTGACCTTGCCGGCCTCCATGGGACCACCGGAGACGAACACCGTCGGGATATTTAAGCGCAATGCTGCCATCAACATACCGGGGGTAATCTTATCGCAATTCGAGATACAGACCAGCGCGTCGGCGGTGTGCGCGTTGACCATATATTCGACCGAATCGGCGATTAACTCGCGCGAGGGGAGCGAGTAGAGCATGCCGCCGTGGCCCATGGCGATGCCATCATCGACGGCGATGGTGTTGAACTCCTTGGCAACGCCGCCGTGAGCTTCGATCTCCCGGGCGACCATTTGACCTAAGTCCTTTAGATGCACGTGACCGGGGACGAACTGGGTGAAGGAGTTGGCGATGGCGATGATGGGTTTGCCGAAGTCTCCTTCCTTCATGCCGGTGGCGCGCCAGAGGGCGCGGGCGCCGGCCATGTTGCGGCCATGGGTGGAGGTTCGGGAGCGGTAGGGAGGCATGAGTGACCCTTCTATTTTACCGGATCTCGACCGTCAATCCAGTCTTCCGGGCCAGGGGAAATCCGGGGTGACTGTCACTTAGGAAGTGTCTGGGCCCATTGGAGGAAGTGGCGGGCGCAGTGGTCGAGGTTTTCGATACTGCCGCCGCCCTTCAGGGGGGAACACATTTCGTAGGCGATGGAGCCTTTGAAGCCGTGGGTCTTTAGGGCTCGTAGGAAAAGGCTGTAGTCGATGAAGCCTTCGCCCATTGGCACCGCGACGACGGCCGGGGTTTGGGGCTCGTAGTTGATCAGGTCGGGCCGGTACTTGTAGCGGGGACGGAGTTGGTAGTCGGCTATCGTCGTGTGCACCGTGTGCGAGGCGAGCTTGCTGGCGGCGGTTTCGATGTCCACTCCCTGCAGGGCGGGGGCCCAGGCATCGTAGAGCGCCTTTAGATTGGGCGAATCGACGGTGTGGAGGATGTCGTGCAGGGCTTCGTAGCCGACGCCGATGTCGTGATGGTTCTGGAGGCCGAGGACGACGTCATACTCGGCGGCGTGGCGGGCGGCTTCTTTGAGCGTGTCGATGACGAGGTTCCACTGTTCGGGATAGCTGGCGTGGGCGGACTCGTAGCCGGTGAAGATGCGCACCGTCTTTATGCCGATTTCGTGGGCGAGGTGGCAGAGCTCTTTGAGGTAAGCCAGCTGGATCTCTTTGTGGGGGATGTCGCGACGGTCGAGGCCGGTGGTGAGGTCGCAGTAGCCGGCGAGGACGTTGTGGTCCAGATTGTGCTTCGCGAGCTGGGCGCGGAGGTGGGCGCGCTCGGCGGGGCCGTAGTCGAGCGGGGAGACGTGGGGGCGCTTGGCCATGAGCATGACGCCGTCGTAGCCGAGGGATTCAGCTTTGGCGAGGAAGGCGTCGATGGGGAGATAGGCCTGGCCCCAGAGGCCGGCGTAGCTGACGGAGTGGAGGAGGAGCGGATGGCGCATGAGCTTTGCTGCCCATGGTATCGCGGATGCTAGGCTACGGCGGATTGGGCCTGGCGGAAGAGGCTTAGGCAGAGCTGGCCGTTTTCTAGTTGGAGCATGGCGATGCGGGCGGTGCTGCCGAGTACCGTCTCCAACCCGCGGGTGAAGCCGAGGGTGGCCGATTCGACGGTGTCGACATCCTCGAACGCCGCGCGGACGCCGGCGCGGACGGCTTCCTGGAAGCGGTCCTGGAAGTCGAACATGGGGTTGTACATCCAGACGGGGAGGGGCTGGATGTCGATGTCGAAATCGAAGGTGACGCGGACGTTGTTGAACGAGATACGGTTGTCGGCACAGCCGAGATCGAGTTCCACCAGCAGTTTCATGCGGGCGAGGTGGATGGGGAAGCTGCCGATCAGTTCGTCGCCATCCTCTTCGAACCCGATCTCCAGACGCAGGGTACCGCCGGGGTTGGCGACTGAGCCGGGCAGGAGGCGCATGCGGATGGAGTTGCTGTTGATGTCGCTGATCTGTTCAACGATTTGGAGTTCGGGGAGGAGCGGCGGGGAGACGCGGCGTTCGAGCGCGGGGACGGTGAAGCGGAAGTCGCGCAGGCCGAGGCTGGGGGCAAACCGGATTGAGCTGGCGTTGCGGCCGTGCTGGAGGCAGACCGTGGTTTCGGCGAAGAGGCGGCTGGCGATGGCTTCCAGGAAATGCGATGGGAAGTGGCGGATCTGCAGATCTTCGATGCCAGGGTAGGAAACTTCGAGTGACACCTGGAGTGGCAGGCTGTTGACGTTGATGATGCGTGCGGTCCAGAGGCCGGCGCTGTTGCGGGCGTCGAATTCGAGGATGCTGAGCAGGCCCAGCCCTTCGACTTCGCGGGCGGCGACGGGATGGATGGAGCCGGGCTGGTAGAGCTCGACGCGGTAGTGCGCGGGGGCCGACAGGTGGAGCGAGCGCCGGCGGGCGGAGGCAAAAATCGTTATGCGACCGGGACGGCCGACGGGAACAGTGAGGTCAAACGCCTGCCC
>CANIFK010000794.1 GCA_947466555.1 Acidobacteriota bacterium
AACCAGGCCCAGATGATACGACGCCCCGTCCGGGCTCGCCTCCGGCGCCAACGCGTTCGACAGGTACAACACGAACGCCGGCGCCCCCAGCCACAGTACCCGCTTCCAGAAAACCGGCAATGCCGGCAACCGTTCCGCTGGCAACCGCCACGCCCCCGTCCGCCACGCCAACGCCACCAAACCTAACGGCACCACCACAAACACCGCCCGGTAGTACAGGTGCGCAATCCCCAGCAAAAACACGAGCGTACTATACAGTCCCGCGCCCACCACGAACCGCAGCGCCACGGCCTCTTCCCGCGTCCATAGCTGCTCCAACCGCGCCAGCAGCAACGCCCCCAGCGCATAACAAGCCGCCACCGTCAGCACCCAGCCCGCCAAAATGTAAAGAACGACGCCCATCGGTTACTCGTCCTTCTCCAGGCCCACTTCGCTCACAATCATGCTCAGCTTCACCCCATCCGCCTTCGCCACATAAATCGGAGAAATCTCCCAGCGGATCAGGTTGTCCACATCGGCCACCAGCCACTCGGCCGGCACGGCTTTCCGAAATTCCAGCACCCCGGCCTTCTTATAAACCACCGTGTCCAGCAACTTATCGTTCACGAAGTACCGCACCGTAATCGGTAGCAGCGGCGCGTGGCTCTCATCGGGAAACGCAAAGTTCACCCGCATCCGCAGCTTTGTTTTTTCACTCACCCGCACCCGCACCGTAGGCGATTCCGTTGCCCACCGCCACAACTGGTCCGGCGCCGATGGCAGGAATCCGCCAACCAGATAATCCGGCGACCGCGCATCGCTGAACGACACCATCGACCCAATCGGCTCCGGCTCTGGCCCGTCCTTCGAATTCCTCTGCTCCGGCACCCGGTACGATTCCGGCAACGGCGTACATGCAGCCAACAGCGCCAACAAAACCAGCCAACGCCTCATGCCAACTTGTCCTCGGCGTAGCAAAGGTCCGCCATCGGACACTCCCCACACCGCGGCTTCCGAGCCACACAAATCCCCCGCCCAAAGTGAATCAGCTGATGGGAAAACGAGATCCACCGCTCCTGCGGCAGAATCGCAATCAAATCCCGCTCCACCTTCACCGGCGACTCTTCCCGCGTCAGATCCAGCCGCGCCGCAATCCGCCCCACATGCGTATCGACAACCACCCCGCTCGCAATCCCGAACCCCGATCCCAACACCACGTTGGCCGTCTTCCGCGCCGCGCCCGGCACCGTCAGCAACTGCTCAATATCCCGCGGAATCTCCCCGCCAAAGTCCCGCAGAATCTTCTGCGCCGCGCCCACCACGCTCTTCGCTTTGTTATTAAAAAAGCCGGTCGAGTGAATATCCACCGCCAAAACTTCCGGCCGTACTGCGGCGAAATCGTGAATTGTCGGATACTTGGCGAAGAGCCCCGGTGTGACTTTGTTCACCCGCTCATCCGTGCACTGCGCCGACAGAATCGTCGCCACCAGCAGTTCCCACGCATTCGAGTGGTTGAGCGCGCAGGTCACATTCGGATACAAATCATCCAAAATGCCCAGAATCTGCTGCAACCGCGCTTGTTTGTCCGCCTTCGATCGGGGCCGTTTCATGAACCTTTCATGTTAGCATCGCGCCCCCTCCTCGCCCTCGCCATTGCGTTCCTCGCCTGGCTCGCCCTCCCCGGAACGTTCGCCTTTGACGACCACTCTCTCTTTGCCGATCCGGCCGTCGTCCCCTGGGACGCCTGGCGCCAATGGGTCAAACTCGCCCAGACGCGCCCCCTCACCTACATCACCTTCTGGCTCGATTTCCACCTCTGGGGCCACAACCCGCTCGGTTTCCGCCTGACCAATCTGCTCATCCACCTCGGCGCTACGGCCTTCCTCTACCTGTCCACCAAAAAGCTGTTCAACGACCCCACCGCCCGCATCGCCGCCGCCCTCTTCGCCCTCCACCCGCTGGCACATGAGCCACTGCTCTACATCTTCGCCCGGTCGTCGTCGCTCTCCGCCCTCTTCTGCCTCCTCGCCCTCTGGCGCTGGCTCGAAGAAAAACCGTGGCAAGCCACGCTCGCCTTCGCCTGCTCTCTGCTCGCAAAGGAAGAATGGGTAGCGTTCCCGTTAGCGCTCCTCCTCATCGATTTCGCCCGCGAACACAAACCCAAATGGCTGCAAATCACCGTCATGCTAAGCCTCTCGGCCGCCGCCGGTGCCCGCGTCCTCTACGCCACAAAAATGATCGCCGGCTCCGGCTCCGGCTTCGGCCAATCCACCACGCCCTGGAAATACTTCCTCACCCAGGGCCACGCCATCCCCGGCTACCTCTGGCGCCTAATAATCCCCGTTCGCATGTCAATCGACCCCGCCCGTCCATCGGACTCGCTCGAAGGCGCCGTCTTCGCCTGGACCGTCCTGGCGCTCACAATCACCATCGCCTCCTGGTTCTGGGCCAAGTCCGCCCAACCCGGCTTCTGGCTCATCCCCGCCTGGCTGCTGCTCCTGCCCAGTTCCTCCATCCTCCCCGCGGCCGACGCCGTCGCCTACCGCCGTTTGTACCTCCCCCTGGCCCTAATCGCCATCGCCCTCGCTCTCATCGGCAACAAATATCCTAAACCCGCCCTGGCCCTCATCCTCGTCTGGGCGTCCTTCGCCGCCGCCCGCCGCGCCACCTGGCAAAGCGAAGAAGCGCTCTGGCGCGAAGCCGCCGAACTCGCCCCCACGCAGACCCGCCCGCTCCTCCAACTCGCCCGCCTCACCCCCAAGGACGAAGCCCTCCGTCACCTCGACAAAGCCAAACTATTGACACCCGCCGACCCCGAAGTGGCATCGGAAAGAGGGAGAGTGTGGTTGGAATCCGGAGACGCCGCGCAAGCGCTCGCCGAATTCGGCCGGGCCCTCGCGCTGGCCCCCACCAACGCCCGCCACATCCAAAACCGTGGCGCCGCGCTTCTGGCTCTTGGCCAAAACGAGCCCGCTCAAGCCGATTTTCTGCGGGCCCTGCAACGCGATCCATGCCTGAAGCCGGCGCGGGAAAACCTGATTCGTCTCGGCATCCAACCCCCGCCAGACACATGTCCCACTACCAACTTCGCTGCGAAATGATCGTTCCCAAGCCGATCGAAGAAGTCTTCCAGATGTTCGAGAATCCCTACAATCTCGCCATCATCACGCCCCCGTGGCTCCACTTCCAGGTGACATCAAAAGAGAAGGTGCAGATGCGCCTAGGCGCCGAAATCGATTACCGCTTCACCTGGCTCGGCATCCCCATGAACTGGCGCACCCGCATCAC
>CANIFK010000795.1 GCA_947466555.1 Acidobacteriota bacterium
CGTACTGATTCACCGCATTCGCCACGCTCCAGTCCCCGCCCGCCGGCTGCCCCAACGTCGAAATCAACCCGCCCACCTGCACAAACGCCGTCCCATCCGCCGTCATCCCCGCCGCGTCCCCCGCCCCGTTCATCCCCATCACATACGCCCCGGCCACCGCCGCCACCCCGCCGAAGTTATCCCAAATCAATCCCTGCCCCGTGTCCGCCGAACCACCAACCATCCCCCCATCACTCACCGCCCTCGCCCACGTCTGCGACGCCCCCGCCGGCAGCGTCAACGTCGTCACCGCCCCGTCCTGAAACAGGAACCCCCGCGACGTCCCGTCCGGCATCACATAATTCCCGACAACCACACCCGTCCCGCTTATCGCCGTCGCCCCGCTCACAGCCCCCGCCGGCCCCACGGCCTGCACCTGGAACACCGGCACCGCAAACAGCCCAGCCGACGCCACCACCGCCCACGCCACCAACCGGCAATTCATCGCAATCCTCCTGTGTCCCTCCAGTCTGCCCGCAATCACCGAAAGAGGCGATCCCGAAAAACCAGTACAGCGCTCTATTCGCTGGGGGATAGAAGGCCTTCGGCCTGTGCCAATCGGGTGTTATGATAACCCTCCGTGCTGCGTTTCCTGAAGGGCTTCGGCCCACTCGTCATCCTCTATCTCCTGATCGCCTACGCCCTCCCCAAACCCGCCGCGGTCAAGCAGGAAGCCTGGCAACTCTTCGCCGTCTTCGCCTCCACCGTCGCCGGCCTCATTCTCCAACCCGTCGCCGGCGGCGCCATGGTCCTCATCGGCGTCGTATTCTCCGCCCTCCTCGGCGGCCTCACCATCCAGTCGGCCCTCTCCGGCTACTCGGACCCCATGGTCTGGCTCGTCCTCATCGCCTTCCTAATCTCCCGCGCCCTCCTCAACACCGGCCTCGCCCGCCGCATCGCCCTCATATTCGTCCGCCTCTTCGGCAAAACCTCCATCGGCATCACCTACTCCCTCGCCGCCACCGACGCCGTTCTCGCCACCATCATCCCTTCCAACGGCGCCCGCTCCGGCGGCGTCACATTGCCCATCGTCCGCTCCATCGCCGAACTCTACGGCTCCTCCCCCGGCGTCTCCGCCCACAAGCTCGGAGCCTACCTAATGGTCACCGTCTACCAATGCGTCTGCGTCGGCGCCGCCATGTTCTTCACCGGCCAGGCGTCCAACCCCATGGCCGCCCAAATCGCCACCCAAAACGGCTTCCCCATCACCTGGGCCAGCTGGTTCACGGCCGGCTCCGTCCCCGGAATCGTCTCCATCGCGGCCATTCCCTGGATCGTGATGCGCATCTTCCCGCCCGTCATCAAGAAGACCCCCGAAGCCGCCGCCTTCGCCGCCCGCGAGCTCGAAAAAATGGGCCCCATGTCCCGCCAGGAACGCATCCTCGCGGTCGTCTTCGCCGCCGTCTGCACCATGTGGGCCACCGCCGGTCGCCACGGTCTCGACATCACCATCACCGCCCTCCTCGGCGCCACCGCGCTGCTCCTCACCGGCGTCCTCACCTGGGACGACGTCAAAAGCGAAAAGTCCGCCTGGGACATGTTCATCTGGTACGGCGGCCTCGTCCGCCTCGGCAAGGCGTTGAACGACGGCGGCGTCATGCGCGCCTTCGCCGACGGCATCGGCGTCTGGTTCACCGACACCCCCTGGCCCCTCCTCTTCGGCGCGGCCCTGCTCATCTACTTCTACGCCCACTACGCCTTCGCGTCCATCACCGCCCACCTGCTGGCCATGTACCCGCCCTTCCTCGCCGTACTCGTCCTCAAAGGCGCGCCCCTCGGCCTCGTCGCCTTCGCCTTCGCCTGCTTCGTCAACTTCTCCAGCGGCCTCACCAACTACGGCACCACCCCGTCCCCCATGTTCTTCGCCCAGGAATACGTCTCCATGAAGGACTGGTTCCGCGTCGGCGCCATCGTCTCCGTGTCCAACGTCCTCATCTGGTCCACCGTCGGCTTCGCCTGGTGGAAAGTGCTAGGAATCTGGTAACAACCGCCAAATCCCCGCCGCATCCCGATAGACCCGCGGCCCCATCCGCTCCAAATACCAGAAGAACGTCGTATCCCCCAAAACCGGCCGCTCCTCCGTCTTCTGATACGCCCCGAACAGCTGCCCCGCCGTCTTCCCGCCATCCCGCAACAACGCCACAATCGTCCGCCGAACCCGGTTATCATCCCCCGGTCCGTGTTCCAACAGCCTCTCCACCGCCGCCCGCAAATGCGGCAGCCCCGTCAGATCCCAATCCAACAACTCCCCAGCCCGGCCAAGAGTAAACATCTCCCAAGCCCGCGCCCCCAGCTCCATCATCCCCGGCGTCAACCGCGTTTTCCCAGCCGCCAACGCCGCCATCTCCTCCACCCGCAACCCCCGCGGAATATCCACCAGAAAATGCGGACTCGCCGTCAGCCCCTCGGTCCACACAAAGTGCAACGCCTGCAGCAATTGCAGCTGGTCATACAGGTCATCCTCAAACCAAAACCACAACGAATCCCGCGCCACCAGCCGCCGCAACTGCCGGTCCCGTTCCTCCAACTTCGCCCCGCCCCCGTACCCCTCAGCCTCCAGCCAAGCCGACCGTACCGCCGTCACCTCCTCCAACCCCAAACCCGCCACCACCGGCCCCTCGTGCAGCACATCGTGCCACACAATCAAACGCGGCTCACCCGCCCAACGCCGCAACTCCTCCGCCACGCAGTCGCCGTTGGTAATGTGAACCATGAAAAACTACTGCGCCGCTTCGAGCGCCAACTTGTGCTGCTTCAGCCAGGCCTGCTTGGCCTGATAATCGAACCAGAACTTGCTGCCGGCCGCCCAGTAATAACCGCCCACGAACAAAGATAGGAACGGAATCGCCAGGAAGTTATAGCTCTCAATCGAATACGCAATCATCGCCAGGAACCAGGTCCCCGCGGCCAATTCGAAGTACGGCAGCCAGCCCAGGCGGCTCTTGTACTGCTGGTTCCCCAGCGTGACTTTCTTATCGCCCACAGCGTACTTCGGCGTCCGCGCAAAGGCCGTCTCGTAACCCACCAGCGCTTCCATAACAGCCTTGGCGTTGCTCAACGTCAACGCCACGCCGGCCATCATCAGCACGGGCATGTACCAAATCGTGCGTTTCCAGTTGTCCGGACGAATCTGCCGCTGCGCCACCAAATAAAACGCGGTAATCGACCAGAAACTCGCCGCAATCAACGGCAGGTCCACAAACACCATCTGCATCCAGCCC
>CANIFK010000796.1 GCA_947466555.1 Acidobacteriota bacterium
CTGTTGAACGGCATTCCGTCACCGTTCGCCGACTCCAACAGGCGGTCGAACCTCCATGCCAGCACCGGGCGTATCTTCGCTTCCCACGGCGGTCCCAGGCAAGGTAACGCGCTTTGCCAATAAGCCCTCCGGTCCGGCAACAGCGTACGGCCCAGATATTCGGTCACTGTGAAGAGCCCGTCGTTGGCGTACGCCCCGGCGCAAAACGGGCTGGGTGGCCCCCCAAAGCCGCTCTTCAATTCCAGATTCGCCGGCATCCCATCGTGTAGCGAATCTCGTTGCGCACCATCTCGCGCATCCGCCTGCCGTTGAGATTCGGACCCGTCAGGATCAGGTACGGAACCAGGTCCGCTGTCCGGCGTGTAGAGCAGTTTCGGTTGCTGCGCGGTAGCGCTTTAGGATCCCCATGGAGCGGTCAGGGTTTCATCAAACGCGACGCCGAACTGCTTCGGCTGCCGTGGCAACCCCAATGCCGCAATCACAAAGAATCAAAAACACACACGGAAAAGCCCTCCAACCATGCGGTACTCCCGCTAGCCGGAGGGCTCAATCCCCAACCAAAACTAGAAGTTGACGATGGAGGCGAACGAACCCGCTTCCAAACTCGCGCCGCCCACCAACGCGCCGTCAATCTCCGGCTGTGCCATCAGGTTCTTCACGTTGTCCGGCTTCACGCTGCCACCGTACAGGATGCGCACCGCGGCGCCAGCTTCGGCACCGAACTTCGCCGTCACCAACGCGCGAATGGCGCGATGGGCGTCGGCAGCCATGTCGGGCGTTGCCGTCTTGCCGGTGCCGATGGCCCACACGGGCTCATAGGCAATCACGATCTTGGCGAACGATTCGGCGTCGAGCCCGGCAATACCACCGTTGAACTGTTCGGCCAGCACGGCTTCGGTCTGGTTGGCTTCGCGCTCTTCCAGCCGTTCGCCCACGCAAACGATCGGACGCAACCCGGCCGCCAGCGCGGCCTTCGTGCGCTCCAGCACCGTGGCGTCGGTTTCGCCGAAATACTGGCGGCGTTCGCTGTGGCCGATGATGACCCACTCGGCACCCGTGGCCTTGATCATGGGCCCGGAGATCTCGCCCGTGAACGCGCCTTCGTTCTTCCAGTACAGGTTCTGCGCGCCCACGCCGACGCGCGTGCCGCGCGTGGCCTCCACGGCCGTGGGGATGTTCACGAACGGCGGGCAGATCGCCACTTCGCAGTGCTTCGATTCAGCCACCAGGGGCAGAAATCCATCAAAGAATGCTTTGGTTTCCGCCGGCGTTTTGTACATTTTCCAATTGCCGGCCATTAGCGGGGTTCTCATAATTCGTGTAAGAAACTCGTTCCTTTCGTAATCACGGCGCCGAAGTTTTCAGCTACCGTCTGTCCGATGTCGCTCAACGTGGCGCGAGTGCCCAGGTTCACGCCACCGCGCGCCCCCGGGGAATAACAAACCAGCGGCGTGTATTCGCGGCTGTGGTCGGTGGATGGCGTCGTCGGGTCGCACCCGTGGTCGGCGCAGAAGATCGCCAAGTCCCCCGGCCCCATCCTGCCCAATAACGAAGGCACCCACGCGTCGGCTTCTTCTAACGCCTTCGCATACCCTTCTACGTCATTGCGATGGCCGAAGAGCATGTCGAAGTCCACGAGGTTGACGAAAATCAGCCCCTCTTTGGTGTGCTCCATCGCCTCCAGCGTCACGCGCATGCCCTCGGCGTTCGTCTTCGTCTTGTCGTAAACGGAGACGCCGCGCCCCAGAAACACGTCGAAAATCTTGCCCACCGAATGTACAGGCACCTTGCGATCAAACAACTGATCGAGCAGCATCCCCTGCGGCGGCGGCACAGCATAATCGTGCCGGTTGGAAGTCCGCGCAAACGCCCCCGGTTCGCCCGAAAACGGCCGCGCGATCACCCGGCCCACTTCATACGGCCCGCGCAACAACGCCCGCGCCGTCTCGCAAATCTTGTACTGCTCCCAGAGCGGAATCACGTCTTCGTGTGCCGCAATCTGGAACACGCTGTCGGCCGACGTATAGACGATCGGCGACCCAGTCCGTACGTGCTCCTCGCCCAATTCCTTAATGATTTCGGTACCGGAAGCGGCTTTATTGCCAATCGTCGCTCGCCCGATCTGGTCTTCAAACTCCTGCAGCAACTCACGCGGGAACCCGTTCGGGAACAGCGGAAACGGCTTTTCCAAATGGATGCCGACCATTTCCCAATGGCCCGTCGTCGTGTCCTTGCCGGGCGAGGCCAGCGTGCATTTCCCAAACGAACCCAGCGGCGCCGCATCGGCCGGCAACCCGGTCAGGGGCTTGATATTCGCCAACCCCAATCGCGAAAAGTTCGGCAGGTGCAACGCCCGCTGCCGGGCGATGTTGCCCAGCGTATCCGAACCCACATCGCCATACGCCGCCGCATCCGGCATCTCGCCAATGCCCACGCTATCGAGCACAATCCAAATTACGCGCTGAAATCGTGTGCCCATCCTATTCCGCCAAAATCCGCTGCACGCGTTCGGTCAGCATGTCCACAAACTTCTCCGGCAGGAAGCCATTCATGCGGCTGGCAATCTCGCCGCGCTTGTTCAGGATCACCGTGGTCGGAATGGAAGAGACGTTCAGCAACCGTGACAGCCCATCTTCAAAGTACACCTTCTTCGACCAACTGTTGGCCTCCAAGAAAGGCGCCACCAGATTCTTGTCCTCGTCCGTGTTCAGATAGACAAACTCCACATCCGTCCGGCCCTTGAACATCTCCTTCGCTTTCTCATACAGCGGATGCTGCGTCCGGCAGGGGCCGCACCAGGTGGCCCAAAAATCCAGGACGACTACTTTCCCCTGCAACGAAGAGAGCGGCAGTTTCTCGCCGCCCACGCCGGTGATCACAAACTCCGCCGGCTTACCCTTCAGCGCGTTGGCGTCGTATTGGCGCAACCGGGTGATCTTGTCTTCGTTCCACTTGTTGAACCGGTCATAGGCCGCCAGCAGCCGATCACCAACGCCCGGAGCATCGGCCTTGGCCTGCTTCCAGGCCGCACGCATGGCCATCAAATCGTCAGGCCGTTTGCCGTCGTTCGAAACGAACGCATCGGCCCATACATCCACCGCCGCTTCCCACTTCTTTTGCGCCGTTAGCGCCAGGCCCAGCGTCCGCGCGCTCTCATCGAACGGATAGGCTGCATACGATTTCGCGGCCAGAGCTTCCGCCTCGGCATACTTGCCCAACAACATCTGCGCTTTTGCCTGCGCCTGCAACGCGCGGCTCA
>CANIFK010000797.1 GCA_947466555.1 Acidobacteriota bacterium
ACGCGCGACAACGACACGCTGCCCACACTCAACTTGCCCGTCGCGTTCGCCGTGTTCAATTCGCTCGACGTGTAGCCGAACGGATCCGAACACGCGCCGCCCGTCGGCGCCACCGCGATCGACGTATAGTTGCTCACGCTGTTACCGTTCTTAACCACCAACGGCACATAGCAACCCTGCACGCCGCCCGGCACTTCAAACACAATCTGGTCGATCCCGGCGCAGCAGCCCGAACGGCCCTTATACAGCACGTTCGCCCGACGCCCGGCCACCAGCACTTCAATCGCCTGGTTCAAATCGCCCACCGGCGGCGCGCCGCGGTCGGAACCCGCAATCGGTCCCAAGCCCGTGCCCCACAGAATCATCGCCTGCCCCGGCCGCGCCGAGTTCAGAATCGTATTCACCGGCCGGTCCGCTTCCGAATTCACGTTCTGCACCACGGCCGGACCACTGCCGCCTTGGTTAATCGTGAAGATGCCAAGCTGGCTCGCCACCACCGTCACCGCCAACGGCGCGCTCGTCTGTCCGTTGTAGGTCACCGTTATCGTGCCGCTCCCGGTCGGCGTGTTCGAAGGAACAATCGCGCCCACCTGCGTCGAAATCGAATAAACCATCACCAGGTCGCTGGACTGCCCAGCCACCGTAATCTTCGCCGACGTCCCGCCCAAATCAGTCGGCAACGGAAACGAGTTGGCCTGCGCAATCGCCGCCGGTCCGATGTTTCGTCCGAAAATCGCAATCATGCCGCCCTGCGCCAACCCTGCGTTCGGCAGGCCCGGCACAATGTAGCTGGCTGTATTCAACGCCCCCGTCACCGCGGGCTGTGCAATCGCAATCATTCCAAATGCGGCTGCGAAGAGAATGCTCCGAGTTACTGTTTTCATTACCCTATTCCTTAATAGTCGTCGGAATCCCCAGCGCCTTCATCTTCTTGTAAAGATGGCTGCGCTCAAGCCCCAACAACTCTGCGGCACGGCTGATGTTGCCGCGCGCCTCCTCCAACTTCTTCGTTATATACTCCCGCTCGGCCGCCTCACGGACCTCCTGCAGGCTGGAAAACTGAGGCATTTCCGTGTCGAATACGGACCGGCGAGATGGGTTGATTGGTATGTGCCGCGCATCGATCCGAATCTGCGGATTCATGATCACAATGCGTTCAATTAAATTACGAAGCTCCCGCACGTTCCCAGGCCAATAATAATCCTCCAGCATCTTCATGGCCTCAAGCGAAAACTCCTTGCGCTTCCGTCCGTAGGCGGACGTGAACTCGTTCATGAAATGTTCGGCCAGCAGGCCGATGTCTTCCCGTCTGTCCCGCAACGGCGGCACGTGAAACGGAATCACATTCAACCGGTAGAACAGGTCTTCCCGGAAGTTTCCACGTTCAATCTCTTCTTCCAAATTCTTGTTCGTCGCCGCCACCACGCGCGCGTCCACCTTGATCGACTCGCTCGCCCCCAACGGCGCGAACCGCTGCTCGTCCAACGCCCGCAGCACCTTCGCCTGCGTCTTCAAACTCATGTCTCCGACTTCGTCCAGAAACAGCGTCCCCCCGTCGGCCTTCCGCAGTTTCCCGGTCTTGTCCTCGTGCGCCCCGGCGAACGATCCCTTCAAATGCCCAAACAACTCACTCTCAATCAAATCGTCCGGAATCGCCGCGCAGTTCACCTCTACAAACGCTTCCTTCGCCCGCAAACTCATCGCGTGAATCGCGTGCGCCACCAGCTCCTTGCCCGTGCCCGATTCCCCATAAATCAACACCCGCCCGTTCGTCACCGCCATCAATCCCAACTGCTGTCGCAACGCCTTCATCGGCACGCTCTCGCCCACAATCGAATAATGCTCCGGCCCGCCCGCGCCCAGCCGGTCCAGCTCCAACGCCATCCGCCTCTGCGCAATCGCGTTCTTCACCACCAGCAAAACTTTATCAATCGTCAGCGGCTTTTCAATGAAGTCAAACGCCCCCATCCGCGTCGCCCGCAGCGCCGTCTCAATGTTGCCGTGCCCGGAAATCATCACCACCGCCGGCCGCTCATCGCCCAGCCGCTCCTGGATCCGGTTCAACACTTCCATCCCGTCCATCCCCGGCAACCACACGTCCAGCAGCACACAGTCAAACGACTCCGTTTCCAACTGCGCCAGCCCCGCCTCGCCATTCCCCACCGCCACCACGCTGTAGCCTTCGTCCTCCAGCACCGCGCTCAGCGATGTCCGGATCCCCGGCTCGTCATCCACCAGCAGTAATCGCCGCGCCTTCATACCCGCACCTCGGTCCCCATCATCGTCTCCACCGCCGCCGGCACCTCAATCGTGAACCGCGCGCCCGTCGGCGTATTATCCTCCACGCGTATTTGCGCGCCGTGGTCGGTCAAAATATGCGCAACAATCGCCAGTCCCAACCCCGTCCCCCGTTCCTTCGTCGAAAAATAAGGCAAAAACAGCTTTTCCCGGTCTTCCGGAGAAATGCCCGTCCCCGAATCCGCCACCACCAGCTCCACCGTGTCCGGCGTCGGCGCCTGCGTCCGGATCGACAAGTGCCGCCACGGCACTTCCTTCATCGCCTCCGCCGCGTTGTCGATCAGGTTCACCACCACGCGCTTAAACTGCTCCCGGTCCAGGTTCACCACCGGCAACCCCTCGCCCAGCGATTTGTGAATCGTAATCCCCTCCAGCCGCCCGCTGAACACCGCCAGCGCCGACTCCACCACGTCGTTCAAATCCGATGGCTGCGGCTGCGCCGCCGGGAACCGCGCAAACTGCGAGAACTCGTCCACCAGCGATTTCACGCTCCCCACTTCTTCCTGAATAATCCGCGTGCAATCCCGCACAATCCGCGCAAACTCGGGCGTCGTCGACGCGCGCTCCAAGTGCCGCGCAATCCGCTCCGCGCTCAATGAAATCGGCGTCAGCGGGTTCTTAATCTCGTGCGCAATCCGCCGCGCCACCTCGTGCCACGCCGCCGCCTTCTGCGCCCGCAACAGTTCCGACGTATCTTCCAACACAATCACGTAGCCCGACGTCACTCGCTCATCAATCGGCGCCACCGTCACCGACAAGTGCAGCGTCTGCCGGTCGTGCGGAACATCCAACTGCCGCGCCGCCACGCCCGTCCGCCGCGCCCGGTTCATCAGGTACCGGATCTCCACCACATCGGCCGTCTGGAACAGCTGCTCCAACCGCGTCGCCCCGCCAACCCGCTCCGCCCCAAACATCCGCTGCAACGCGTGGTTCACCGTTTGAATCCGCCCATCCGCC
>CANIFK010000798.1 GCA_947466555.1 Acidobacteriota bacterium
AGCCGGTGCGGAAGCCGGCGGTGCCGGCGGTGAAGAATAAGGCTTGGGTTGCGTCGCCGGTGGATGCATTTTTGCTGGCGAAGTTGGAAGAGAAGGGACTGGCGCCGGCGGGGAAGGCGGACAAGGCCGCGTTGTTGCGGCGGGTGACCTACGACCTGCATGGGCTGCCTCCGACGGAGCAGGAGATTCGGGCGTTTTTGGCCGATACGGCGCCGGATGCGTTTGCAAAGGTGGTTGACCGATTGTTGGCTTCGCCGCGGTATGGGGAGAAGTGGGGACGGCACTGGCTGGACGTGGCGCGGTTCGCCGATTCGACAGGGAATGACGAAGACCACCGGTATCCGTACGCGTTCAAGTATCGGGATTATGTCATTGACGCGTTCAATAACGATCTGCCGTACAACCAGTTTGTGAAGGAGCAAATTGCGGGCGATTTGTTGCCTGCTCCAAAGGGCGAGGAGATTAACCGGCGGGGCGTGATTGCCACCGGGTTCCTGGCGCTGGGGGCGAAGGCGATTGCGCAGCAGGATAAGCAGAAGATGCTGTACGACGTGTGGGACGAGCAGTTGGACACGATGTCGAAGGCGATGATGGGGGTGACGCTGGCGTGCGCGCGGTGCCACGACCACAAGTTTGATCCGCTGACGCAGAAGGATTACTACGGGATTGTGGGGATGTTCGCGTCGACGAAGAGCTTCAAAGACGCCGAGACCCACGTGTCGAAGTTGCTGTTCACGCCGCTGGTTTCCAAGGCCGTTTATGACGTCTATGAGAAGGCCCAGAATGGGGTGGCGAACAAGGGCGTGGACATCGATATCGTGATGGATCGTGAGCGGACGCTGGCGCAGGAGAAGCTGATTGAGAAGCTGCCGGAGTACATGATGGCGGCGCGGCAGAAGCTGGAGAAGGCTGACGGGCTGGACGCGCGGATCATTAAGCGGTGGGTGAAGCACTTCAACGAGAACGAGGTGCCGCGGCCGTGGCTGGAGGCGTTCCACAAGGCCGATGAGGCCGGGGCGATGGCGGAGGCGCGGAAGTTCCAGGCGTCGGCGAAGGAGAACCTGGCGGCGTGGGCGAAGAAGATGGCGCGGTACCGGGTGGTGCAGCGGAAGCAGATTGAAGAGAAGAACATGCTTTCGGAGATGCCGAAGCTGATCAACGAAAAAGATGGGTTCTTCCGGGATGTGTTTGCCGATGCGGGGCCGTTTGGCGTTGGTGCGCGGATGATTGACAGCGTGGCGACCGAGGCAGGGAAGGCTGAATTGAAGACGCTGCGGGCGGAGCAGAAGAAGCTGAAGGACTCGCTGCCGCCGGAGCCGGAGATGGCGTGCGCGGTGGCTGAGGACAAGGCTGTGGTGCAGAAGGTGCTGCTGCGCGGGGACTACAACAATCTGGGCGAGGAAGCGCCGAAGACGTTTCCGCTGGTTGTTGCCGGGCCGGGGCGGCAGATTGTGAAGAATGGCAGCGGCCGTTTGGAATTGGGCGAATGGCTGGCGAGCGGCGAGAATCCGTTGACGGCGCGCGTGATGGTGAACCGGATTTTCCAGGGCCACTTTGGCGAAGGGATTGTGCGGACGCCGGACAACTTCGGCAAGATGGGCGAGCGGCCGACGCATCCGGAGTTGCTGGATTATCTGGCGGCGGAGTTTGTGGAGAAGGGCTGGAGCATGAAGGCGATGCACCGGATGATGGTGAATTCCAGCGCCTACCAGATGGCGAGCGCGGCGACGCCGGAGCACGTCAAGCTTGACGGGGAGAATCGGTTGTTTTCGCGGTTCCCGCGCCGGCGGTTGCTGGTGGAAGAGATGCGCGATGGGATGCTGGCGATCAGCGGGAAGCTGGACACGACGATGGGCGGGACGCTGCAAAGCGGGTTCGGCACGGATGGCGAGAACTCCAACGGGCGGCTGAGCATCAGCCCGGAAGAGCAGGTGCGGCGGACCGTTTATATGCCGTTGCGGCGGGCGAATCTACCGGCGCTGTTTAACCTGTTCGACTTCGGCGACGCGACGACGCCGAACGGGCGGCGCGTGGTGACGAACGTGGCTCCGCAGGCGCTGTTCCTGATGAACTCCAAGTTCGTTTCCGAGCAGGCTGATGCGGTGGCGAAGAGCGTGTTGACGGACGGCGCGCTCGACCCGAAGGCGAAGGTGGAGCGGGTGTTTCTGCGGGTGCTGAACCGGACGCCATCGGCGGCGGAGGTGGACAACGCGTTGAGCTACGCGGCCAGCTTCCGGCAGCGATTCCCGAAGACCAACGAGGCGGACGCGTGGCAGAGCATGACGCGCGTGTTGCTGGCATCGAACGAATTCATTTACGTGGACTGAGGCTGAACATGGACCCGATTCAAGAGATTTTCAAACGGCGGCAGAAGCCGATGTCGCGGCGGGCGGCGCTGCGGGCGGCCGGGTGCGGGCTGGGCACGGTGGGGTTGGCGCAGTTGTTGCAGGGCGCGGCAACGACAGGCTCGTCGAATCCGCTGGCGCCGAAGGCGTCGCACTACGCGGCGCGGGCGAAGCGGGTGATCTTCCTGTTTATGCATGGCGGGCCGTCCTCGATTGATACGTTCGACCCGAAGCCGCGGCTGGACAGGGACCACGGGAAGCCGTTGCCGATTAAGCGGCCGTTGGCGTTCGCGGATGAGTCGCCGGGGCCGTTGATGAAGTCGCCGTGGGCGTTTAAGCCGGGCGGGCAGAGCGGGATTCCGGTAAGCGATTTGTTCCCGCATGTGCGGAACATGGTGGACGAGCTGTGCGTGATCCGTTCGCTGGTGGGCGAGGGCGTAGACCACGGGGCGGCGCTGTTGCAGACGTTCACGGGATCGTCGACGTTCGTGCGGCCGAGCATGGGCGCGTGGACGGTGTATGGGCTGGGGACGGAGAACCAGGACCTGCCGGGGTACATCACGATTAAGCCGACGTTATCGCACGGCGGGGCGAAGAACTTTGGTTCGGCGTTTTTGCCGGGCGCGTTTCAGGGGACTCCGATTGGCCATTCGGGGATGAAGATGGACGAGATCAAGGCTGAGCCGATTCAGTATCTGGTGAACAAGGGACTGACTTCGGAGCAGCAGCGGTTTGAGCTGGACATGATTCAGAACATTAACCGGAAGCATCAGGAGATGCGGACGGTGGATGCGAATCTGGAGGCGCGGATCCAGGCGTTTGAACTGGCGTTCCGGATGCAGACGCAGGCGCCCGAGATTTTCGCGGTGGATAAGGAAAGCCCGGAGACGAAGAAGCTTTACGGATTGG
>CANIFK010000799.1 GCA_947466555.1 Acidobacteriota bacterium
CGAACACATCCCGCCGCAACCGGAACGCCCCCGGCGTCGCCCCGGTCGAACCAATACCAGCATTCACAAAATCACACTTCGTCTCCGGAAATCGCTTCTTCAACCACTCACAAACCAGGTCCCGCCACCCCTTCCCCTCCGTAATCGACCCTCCCAAAAACACAACTCTTGCCTCGCCCCCCGCCGCAAACTTCGCCAACGAATTCCGCAACCCATCCCGCAACTTGAAGTACGGCGCCCCATACGGCGTCAATCCCGTCCCTGCCAACCCCGCCATCCCCGGCGTATGCCGCAGCACGAAGTTCACCTCCATCCCCGCGTCATCCAATGGGAAATGGTGCCCGTTCAACGCCGCCGGCCCGCTGGTATTCGAGTACACCGTAATCGGCCCGCCCAACTCGCGATACCGCTTCGCCAGCACCGCCGTATTCTCCAATGGCGGCACAACAGCATCGGCCTCATTCACCACATGCAACAACGGCACCCGCCGCGCCACCAACGGCCGCAACGTATCCACCGGATTCTCGCCGTACGCCAACATCTGCTCCTCGGTAAACCCATACGCCGCCAGCGCCTGCGCCCAATCGGTCTTGCTGCCAATTCCCTTCCCCCGCCCGCCCGGCCAGCTCTTCATATCGCACACCGGCGACTCGCAATAAATGCAATCCACCAACTCAGGATGCCGCGCCGCCCAGTTGTACACAAACAGCCCGCCCCGGCTGACACCCTCCAACGCCATCCGCTCCGCCAACCCAAACTCCTTCCGCACATGCGCGTAGAAGTGGTCCCAACTCTCCACCGCCTTCGGGCTCCCGAAGATATTCGGCAGGTCGAAATAGGCGACGTGATACCCCTTCGCCAACAGCCCCTCCGCCGCATGCGCATTGAACTCCGGAAACCGCGCCCGCCACAGCCATGGCTTCCCCGGCGCCGCCACGCGCGGCAGCACCACATACCCCGCCACCCCGTCCACGGTAAACTCCCGCTTCTCAAACCCATGCCAATCGGCGGCCATCCCCAGGCCCGCGGCTAAAATCGCCAGAAAAAAGCGCATAGGGAAATGATATGCCGCCTGCTTCGGTAGAATGGGAACTACATGCTTTGCGCCGGAATCGTTGGCCTGCCGAATGTCGGCAAGAGTACCCTGTTTAACGCGTTGACCCAGAGCCGTAAGGCCATGGCCGCCAACTATCGCTTCTGCACCATCGAGCCGAATAACGGCGTCGTCACGGTGCCCGACGAGCGTTTGGCCGTCCTGTCCAAAATCAGCGGCTCCCAGAAACTCGTCCCCTCCGTCTTCGAGTTCGTCGACATCGCCGGCCTCGTCAAAGGCGCCAGCCAAGGCGAAGGACTCGGGAACCAGTTCCTCGGCCACATCCGCGAAGTCGACGCCATCGTCCAAGTGGTTCGCTGCTTCGAGAACGCCGACATCGAACACGTCATGGACACGGTCGATCCCGTCCGCGACATCGAAGTCATCGACACCGAACTCATCCTCGCCGATCTCGATAGCGTCCAGAAGCGCCGCCAGCGCCAGCAGAAAGCCGCCAAGTCTGGCGACAAGAAAATCATCGCCGAACTCGAACTGCTCGACCGCCTGGAGCCCCATTTGAGCAGCGGCCTCCACGCCTTCAGCCTGGACATGACGCCGGAAGAAAAGGCGCTCATGAAGCCCCTCTTCCTGCTCACCGCCAAGCCCACCCTCTTCGCCTGCAACGTCTCCGAAGGGGACCTCGCCAACCCCGACGCCAACCCCTGGGTGCAGAAGGTGAAGGAGCTCGCCGTCCGCCATCGTGGTTGTGAAGTGGTGGTCGTCTCGGCCGATATCGAAGCCGAACTCGTCACGCTGCCCGAAGAGGAACGCGCCGAATACCTGGAAAGCCTCGGCGTCACCGAAGGCGGCGCAGGCAACCTCATCAAGGCTGCCTACCACCTCCTCGGCCTCCGCACTTACCTCACCACCGGCGAAAAAGAAACCCGCGCCTGGACCATCCACGCCGGCGACAAAGCCCCGCAAGCCGCCGCCGTCATCCACTCGGATTTCGAGAAGGCGTTCATCTCCGCCGAAACCATCGCCTACGAAGACCTCGTCTCCTGCGGCAGCTTTGCCAACGCCCGTTCCGTCGGCAAGCTGCGCACAGAAGGCAAGGAATACGTGGTCCAGGACGGCGACGTCATGGAATTCAAGACCTTCGTCTAAGCCCTACGGCTTGCGAATCACCTCGATCAGCCGCATCGTGTCCACACGAACGCGGCTGGCCATATCTCCCACCCGGTCCATGTACGCCGAATAGTCGCTCTCCGGGTGTACTTTGTTCCAGGTGGCGCGCTGCCGGCCGGGTTCGCCCAATGCCGCCCAATTCGGCAGCATGTCCACCGTCATGGCGTTGTACGGCAACGCCGCGCCTCCCGGCATCGCCAGCGAGTAAAGGCCCCACCCAGTGCCCGGCTTGTCCTTGGCGAACACCTCCGCCATCTGCTTCCAGCCGCCCTGTTCGGCGCGCGTCCATTCGGCCGCCATCCCGGGCTTCGTCTTGAAGTAGTTGATGCGGACATACCCGCCCTTCACAGAGCTGCCCACCATGTCCCGGGTCACCCAGTAATCGGTCGCCACCAGATAGCTCAGCTCGTCGCGCTTGGCGTTGCGCTGCTCCACCGTCATCCCCACGCCCGCCTTCCGCAGGTCCTCCGTCGTCATCAGGTTCTGCTCAGCGGGGAACCCCGTAGAACCATACACGATCCGAAAATCACACCGCGCCTCGCGCCCCGCCGGCGCCACCGCTTCGGCAATCACAACCCAGCTGTAAGTCCCGCCGTCAACGCGGAACTTAGACGCCTTCGCCACCGGGTCCAGCATAAACGCGCGCAGTGCCGAAAGCTTACCAGGGTGCGCCTTCACGCATAAATCGCGAACATATCCGAGGGGCTGGGTCTGCCCGAAGGCCGCAGGCAATAGCAGCGCGGCAAGCCAGAACAGCGAGAGAATCCGTTTCATGTAAGTGGTCCTTTGGGAGGGTGTTAAGGCAGGATTTACTGCCCGGCCTTACAGCGCGAACTCCCGCCCAAAGGGGCCACTGTTTACAGCTGGAAACGCCTACTTATTTCCCGGCGCGCGCTTTTTCCCACCGGCGCTTCTGCGCCTCGGCCATCCGCAAACGGCCCTCTTCGCTCACTTCCCGGCGCTTCCGCCGCGTTCCCTTCACCTTTTTAACAGCTTCCACGACAGGCGCGGCCACTTTCACTTTCTTGCC
>CANIFK010000800.1 GCA_947466555.1 Acidobacteriota bacterium
AGGTAATCTTCACCACCTCAGACCCGGATGGAATCCGCACTACCTGCGCTTTTCCGTCCCACGCCAAAATGCCGTTCCAATCCCTGCGCCAACGCCAGTCGCGTCCGCGCCGCCGGATGAGCCGACATGTACGATTCCCTCTGTGTCGTCTCAACTCCCCGCAACTCCCCCGCTACATACGGGTCCATCAACTCCGCCTCCACCGCCTCGGCCATGCCCCGAACGCCGCGTTCCCCAAACAGGCGCTCCTCCTCGGAATCCCGCTCAGCCTCGCCCAGCTGCCCCAGCAAATATGATCAAATCCGCAAATTGTCCGTCACGTTAAGATATGCCTCCCCGCTCCGATTGATTATCCAAACACCTCCGTAAACGCGCCCTCTGCTAATCCGCCGCAAACGGCTCCGGCGCTTCCCGGTCCGGGTCCAACGCCGCCAGCAGCCCCTCGAAACTGGAGTCATATATCGCCACTCCCCCTGCAATACAAACCCCGCCCAATGGTGCGTATGCTGCCATCGGACTTTCGCCGCCCGTCCCGCAAAAATCCCGCATAAAACTCCTTCATCGATTCCGCCGTCGCCCGGTCATCCACCTTCCATAAACTCGCCACCAGCCGCGCCGGAACCCGCATGGTGTGAACATCCCGCAGGCTCCCCCCGCTCAGCACCAACTCCATCCGTTCAGGCCGCTCCGTGTCGAACAAACTGCGCGCCGAGAAAGGGAGACTACCCGCCCCATCACGATCCGCTCCTCCCCGCCATTGGGCGGCGCCACGAATGTCATCGTCAGAACCCTCCACCTTTCCGGCACGCGGATCTTGAACGAACCATCCGGCGCCGCATACTCCGCCGAAATCATCATCATTCCAAACATGAGTGCTCGCATCGCCGCCTCCACTCCCCACTGGCGCGCCGAGCCAAGACATTACCGAACGAAATATGATGTCCGATATGCGCGCACTCCTTACCCTCCTCCTCCCCCTCGCCTGCGCCGCTCAACCGGACCCCTTCCTCCACTGGCTCAACCAGAAGGCCCAGCACCAGCTCGACCAGCGCGATCGCACCATCGCCCAAATCACCACCCGCGCACAGGCCGACGCTCGCCGCGCCGAAGTCCGAAAGAAAATCCTCGACAGCATCGGCGGCCTCGTCACCTACAACGGCCCCCTCCGCTCCCGCGTCACCGGCACCATCAAGGCCAACGGCTATGCCATCGAAAAGGTGATCTTCGAATCCCTCCCCGGCTTCTACATCACCGCCAATCTCTACCGCCCCGCCACACCCGGCCGCTACCCCGCCATCCTCGTCCCCGCCGGCCACACACAAGAAGGAAAACCCGAAGCCCAGCACCTCGCCGCCAACCTCGCCCGCAAAGGCTACATCGCCCTCACCTATGACCCCATCGGCCAGGGCGAACGCGAACAGACTTACCTCCCCGAACTCGGCCGCGCCCTGTCCGGCGGCGGCGGCAACGAACATATCGAACTCGGCGGCCGCAGCCTGCTCATCGGTCAAAGCGTCGCCCGCTACTTCATCCACGATGCCAAGCGGTCCGTCGATTACCTCCTCTCCCGCCCCGATGTCGACCCTGCCCGCCTCGGCGTCACCGGCTGCTCCGGAGGCGGCGCCATCGCCACCTACGCCGGTGCCTTCGACCCCCGCCTAAAAGTCGCCGCCTCGGCCTGCTTCATCAACTCCTTCCGCACCCTCTACACCGGCCCCACCGCCGATTCCGAAATGACCCTCCCCCGCTTCCTCGTCAACGGCCTCGACTGGGCCGACGTCTTCAACCTCCCCGCTCCCCTCCCCTGGCTCCTGCTCGCCACCACCGAGGACTACTTCACCCCCGCCGGCGCTCAGCCCGTCTACGACGAAGTCCGCCACTTCTACAAGCTCTACAACGCCGAAGAGAAGGTCCGCTTCGCCGTCGGCCCCGGCCCCCACGGAACCCCGCGCGAGTCCCGCGAAGAGATCTACCGCTGGATGAACCGCTGGCTGAAAAACGAACAAGCCAGCTCAGCCGACGAAGAGGTCCATCTCTACACCAACCACGAACTCAAGGTCACCGCCTCCGGCAACGTCGACGGCGAACCCCAAAGCCGCAAACTCTATCAGGTCATCCACGAGGAATACAAAGCCACGCGCCAACCGAAATCCACCGCCGACCTCAAAGCAAAACTCAATACTCTAAACATCGCCCACACTGGCCCCGCGCCCCAACTCACCAACGGCCAATTCGAATCCGAACCCGGCATCACCATCAACGCCAAACTCCATCGCCCGAACGAAACCGGCCGCCGCCCGGCAGTCATCGTGGTCGAAGAAAAACGCCTCCCGGTCCCTCTGTACGTCCAGCGCAGCCAGTCCACCGAGGCCATCGTCGAAGGCTACAAAAGCCAGGGCTACATTGTCCTGGAAGTCGAACCCCGCGACTCCCCCGCCGTCGTCGATGGCCGCCCCTTTCTCGGCAACTGGCTGACAAACGAACGAGTCGAAATCATAGGCGGCCACCTCCCCGCCATGCGCGCCCACGACATCCTCGCCGCCGTCAGCCTCCTCGAAAAACACCCCGATGTCGACCCCGCCAAAATCACCGCCTACGCCCGCGGCGCCAAAGGCTTCTGGCTCCTCCTCGCCGCCGCTGTCGACCCGCGCCTCAAGCGCATCTGGCTCGACCGCACCCCCATCAGCTTCCAATCCGCCCTCGAAAGCCCGCTGACCAATAACCTCTTCGAAGCCCTCATCCCTGGCTTCGCCCGACATTGGGACCTCGCCGACCTGAAGACGTTAATCGGCCCCGCCCGCATCTACTCCACCGACCCCACAAACTGGATGAACAAACCCGTCTTCCCCGGCCCCGGCCACCACTACCGCCACGTCGGCGAGCCAATCATCACCCAACACGTACACTAACATCTTGACACCGTACGCAAACCAACGTACACTACAAGTATGTTAGCCACGGAACTCCGCAAAAACCTGTTCCAGACGTTGGAGAAAGCCTCTCAGGGCGATCCAGTGATGATCGAGTACAAAGGCGTTAGCCTGCGCCTGGAAGCCACGGGCCGCAATTCGAAACTGGCCGGAGCCATTCGCCGCAACGCCATCATCGGCGATCCGGATGCGTTGATCGGCCCGGATCAGGATCTGCTCAGTGAACTGGACGCGAAGTGGGCCGTCGAGGACGCGAAGCTTTGAGCATCGCCTACCTCGACACCCACGTCGCGGTTTGGTTGCACGATGGGTTGGTGGAA
>CANIFK010000801.1 GCA_947466555.1 Acidobacteriota bacterium
CTCATCTACCACTTCAAGATTGTGACCGAGGGCATCAGTGTTCCGGCGGGCGAAGTTTTCCAGGTGGTGGAATCGCCGCGCGGGGAACTGGGCTACTACATTGTTAGCGACGGCACGTCGAAGCCGTTGCGCGTGCACATGCGGACGCCAAGCTTTGGCAATCTGCAGGCGCTGCCGAACCTGATTGAAGACCGTATGATTGCCGATTCCATTGCCATCATGGGCAGTTTGGACTTCGTGCTGGGAGATTGCGACCGATGACCTTTTCGCCTGAATTGGAAGCGCGTTTCGCGGATTTGCTGACGCACTACCCGCCTGGACGGCAGCGCGGCGCGCTGATTCCGATGTTGATGTACGCGCAGGATGAAGTGGGCGCGGTGACGCCGGACCTGATGGAAGAGTTGGCCAAGCGGCTGGACATTTCGGTGCTGCAGGTGGATGAAGTAGTCGGCTACTACTCGATGCTGCACAAGAAGCCGCAGGGGAAGTACCACATTCAGATCTGCACGAACGTGGCCTGCATGTTGCGTGGTGGCGCGGAACTCTACGAACACGCTTGCAAAAAGCTGGGCGTGGGGCATAAGCAGACGCAGGCGTCGGGCAAATTTTCGTTGGAAGAAGTGGAATGCATCGGGGCCTGCTCGTGGGCGCCGGCGATTCAGGTGAACTACGATTTCCATCACGAAGTGACGGTGTCGCAGTTGGATCAGGTGCTGGAGGGACTGCAGTGAAACTCTATAATCCGCCGAGCCCGTTGGAAACGAAGGTCATCTCGAAGCGGTTCGGGGTGGAGAACTCCTGGCGGCTGGATACGTACCTGGCGACGGGGGGCTTTGAATCCTTCAAGAAAGTTATGGAATGGACGCCGGACCAGATCATCGACGAAGTGAAAGCTTCCTCGTTGCGCGGCCGCGGCGGCGCCGGGTTCCCGACCGGATTGAAGTGGAGCTTCGTTCCGAAGAACGTCGAGGGGCCGAAGTACATTGTCGTCAACGCCGATGAGTCGGAGCCGGGGACTTGCAAAGACCGGTTGCTGATCGAGCATGACCCCTATCAGATGATCGAGGGCATTCTCATTGCGGCGAAGGCCGTGGGCGCGACGAAGGGTTGGGTCTACATCCGCGGGGAATACCGCTACCTGATCGACCACTTCGATTCGGTGTTGAAGGAAGCCTACCAGCGCGGGTACCTGGGCAAGAACATTGCCGGGACTGGCTTTGATTTCGACCTTTACTCGCAGACGGGCGCGGGCGCCTATGAGTGCGGGGAAGAGTCGGCGTTGTTGGAATCGTTGGAAGGTAAGCGCGGCGTGCCGCGGATTCGCCCGCCGTTTCCGGCGGTGAGCGGCGCCTTCCAGGCTCCGACGGTTTTGAACAATGTGGAGACCTTCTCTACGGTTCCGGAGATCATCCGGGGTGGCGGGAAGTGGTATGCCGACCTCGGCACGCCGAAGAACGGTGGCACGCGCATGGTGTGTCTGGCCGGTCATGTGAATAAACCTGGTGTGTACGAAGTGCCGCTGGGGATGAACATGATGTATTTCATCAATGAAATCGGCGGCGGCATGTGGAAGGGCAAGAAGATGAAGGCCACCATTCCGGGTGGCTCGTCGTGTCCGATTCTGCGCGCCGATGAGTGCGATATTCCGATGGACTACGACTCGATGGCCAAGGCCGGCACGATGCTGGGTTCGGGCGGCATGATGGTGATGGACGAGGACACCGATATGGTGAAGATCGCCCTGCGCATCATGCGGTTCTACAAGCATGAAAGCTGCGGTTGGTGCATCCCGTGCCGTGAGGGCACGACGTGGTTGCAGAAGATGCTGTCGCGGATTGTTGATGGCAATGGCGCGATGCGCGATGTGGACATGGTTGGCGAATTGGCCAAGAGCATGTTGGGCCGGACGTTCTGTCCGCTGGGCGATGCCGCGGCGATGCCCACCATTTCGATTGTCGAGAAGTTCCGTCCTGAGTTTGAGGCGTACGTGGCCCGGAATCCTTTCGCTTCCAGCGAACTGGTTCAGGTGGGCTAAGGAGTATTGATGGCGAACATGGTCAAGCTGACGATCAACGATACGGCGGTGGAAGCACCGGCGGGGACGTTATTGATCGACGCCGCCAAGCTGGCTGGCATCGAGATTCCGGCGTTCTGTTACTACGAAGGCATGTCGCTGCAGGCTGCCTGCCGCATGTGTCTGGTGGAGATCGAGAAAGCCCCGAAGTTGATGGCGGCTTGCGTGGTGCCGGTGGGCGAGGGCATGGTTGTCCGGACCGAATCGCCGGCCGTGGTGAAGGCGCGGAAGACCACCTTGGAATTCCTGCTGACCAACCATCCGCTGGACTGCCCGGTGTGCGATAAGGGCGGCGAGTGCGAACTGCAGGACATGGTGTTCAAGTACGGCGCGGGCGAGAGCCGCTTCACGGAAGTGAAGCAGCACGTGCCGGAAAAACAGTGGAGCCCGGTGGTGTTCTACGACGGGCCGCGTTGTATTCTTTGCTACCGCTGCGTGCGTGTCTGTAATGAAGGCATGGGCGTGGGCGCGCTGGGGATTGTGAACCGTGGCGTGGCGGCTGAAATTGCGCCGTCGCACGGGGATCATCTTGAGTGCGACGAGTGCGGTTCGTGTATCGATATCTGCCCGGTGGGCGCGTTGACCAGTGGCGCGTATCGCTACAAGACGCGGCCGTGGGAGATGGAACACGTCGGAACGGTTTGCACGCATTGTTCCAATGGCTGCAAGACGACGCTGGGTGTTCGGAATAACGAAATTGTTCGCGGGAATAACCGGGACCGCTCCGGTTTGAACGGCGAGTTCCTGTGCGTGAAGGGCCGCTACGCTTTCGACTTCAACCATCATCCGGAACGGCTGCAAGCGCCGTTGATGCGGATTAACGGGAAGCTGGAAGAAGTCAGCTGGGCGCGGGCGCTGCAGGCGGTTGTGGAGAAGTTCAAGGCCGGCGGGAAGGCTGGCGTTGTTGGTTCGACGCGCATCTCCAATGAAGAGGCGTTCCTGCTGCAGAAGTTTGCGCGGACGGCGTTGAAGACCAACAATATCGACCATCACCGGTCGGGCGATGTCGTGACTTTGCTGGACTCTTTGAGCGGCAAGACGGCGACGCTGGGCAACGTGGATGACTGCTACAACTCGAAGGCCGTGCTGATCGTGGGCGCGGACATTTCGCAGCAGCAGCCGTTCCTGGCCAACCAGATTCGCGCGAACTTCCGGCATCATAAA
>CANIFK010000802.1 GCA_947466555.1 Acidobacteriota bacterium
CTGCGCTCGGCCACGGTTGTCCCGGTAGCGGCGCCTCCGCTAGCGGGCGCCGTCACGGTGCAGAACGGGAGCCAACGAGACCCGCTCCCAATACCGGTCCAGGAGTTGCGACCGTCCACCAGTCTCGGCGCCGTCGGCGACGGACTGCGACTTGCCGGCGCGGTCCCCTGTGAACTTCGGCCCGATCTGGCAACGGGGGAGAGGCCGATCTATCGTCCCGATGCGCTCCAAACGGTCCTCAGGCTCCGTTTGCCGCGCCACACGGCAAAATGGATCAGCAGGTACGGCACGGCGGAGTGCGTGCCCATAGCGGCCCCATCCGCCTCCACCTCTGCCCGGTCGTTGCCGTTGACGGAGCATCTGATTCTGGCGCCGGCCGCGGCGTTGCCCGGACCGGGATTGCCGGCGCGGCCGCTCGCATTGCGAACCCTGCCGGTTCGGCTCTATAAAGTCCCCGGAGCGCAGCCATTGGCGCGCCCCTGCAACAGGAAGCCTCTCCATTTCTCCATCGGCGAGTGGGGTGGGAAACCATCCATCGGCCCATCCGGCCTCGTGGCGGACGATGGCAAACGGCGAAAGTCGGCCAAGTCAACCCAGCAGGTCGGCCGGGAGATGTACGAACGCTTCACCAGCGGCGGCGTTCAGGAGCTCTGGCGAAAGGCGACACTTCTCCCCTCGGATCTCAAATGGATCACCATGGTGGTCCCGCTCATCATTGGCATCTGGGTATTGGCTCGGCCTTCAACGGCGGAACCTGTCACCCCACAGCCGGTCTCCGTGAGCCAGGAAATGCCCGAGGCTGGCGCCGAAGAGCCCGGTAAGCGGACGGAACTCGCCGCTCTCCGGCCCCCTGCTACGCCGGCGGCTGAAGAACGGCAACCCATCGAGCCGGCAAAGCCCCGGGCCGGAAAACCGGCACCCGCCGGAGAGCCCACAACGTGGGACGCCTTCACCGCCCGTATCGCCAGCCGCGCCAGCGTTAACTTCAACGAAGACTTCCGGAACGGCCTCAGTTCCTGGGATGGTCGCGGGGAATGGGCCCGTACCTGGTCATACGACCGCGCCGGCACCGTACGTCCCGGCCACATGGCAATCTACCAGCCCAGCGTCGGCTTGAAGGACTATGTCTTTGAAATGAAGGCGTCCATCGAGCGCCGTTCCATTCAATGGATGGTTCGTGCCGCCAACATGCAGAACTATCATTTCGCCCGCCTGAATGTCACCCCCGGCGCTCCGCTCACACGGTTGGAACTGGAGCGATGGACAGTAATCAACGGGCGCGTTGGCAAGGTTACCCGGCTGCCCTTACCTCACGGAGGCGCCAATCAAACTCTATACGCCATCCGAGTGGATGTTCACGGCGACAGCATCACCACCTACCTGCAGGATCAAGTCATTGATACCTACAATGACCCCAGACTACAGGACGGAGGCGTGGGACTCCTCGGCGGATCCGACGATCGCCCCCGCATCTACGGAATTCGCGTCACCCATCAGAACGACTTTTTTGGCAAGCTATGTTCTTTTTTGGCTCCCCAGCCGATACATACACAGGGATCTGATTGACTTCTGTCTGATCGGACGTAACCACCCACGCAGAGAGTGAGTATTATGAGCAAACATCAACCTTCTCGTACCGGTAATCGTGGAGGAAACGGGCAAGCTGGCGCACCCGTCGACGGCGCCGCCGCGGTCTTGGGCCGTGCGGTGGCACTGCACATGGAGGGCAAACTGAAAGAAGCCCTCGGTGAATTGCAGAGTGGCGTCGGAACGCATGGCGAACAGCCGGAAATGCTGGCTGCCATTGGCCATTTGCAATGCGAATTGGAACAGTACGACGAGGCTGTGAAAACTTACGGCCGGTTACTCGAACTGGCGCCGGATAACACCGTCGCCCTTTTCAATCAGGCCGTTGCGCACGAAAAGCTGGGCAAGTGGGAGTCCGCCGCGAACGGGTTCACCGCCACCCTGGCCGCGGAACCGGATCGCGCCGAAGCCCGCCTGGGGCTCGGCATCTGCCTCCTCCATCTGGAAAAACCGGAGCCCGCTCTCGAAGAGTTTCAGGTCTACCTCAAGAAAAACCCGTCCGACGAGACGGCGCAGTTCGGCAAGGCCGTTGCCCTGCAACTGCTGTGGCGCTTCGACGAAGCAGCCGAAATCTATCAGAACTCGCTCGCCGCGAATCCGAAATCGGAAGAGGCGCTGACGAACCTCATTGCCATTTCCATCGCCCGGAAAGACTACGACCAGGTACGGCAGTATTCCGATCAACTGCTCGTCTTCCGGCCGTACTCCCAGGCCGCGCTCGAAGGCCTCGCCACGTGCTCGTTCCAGAGTGGCGATTTTGAAGCCGCCGCCAAGCTCTGCCAGAAACTGGTGGATCTGACTCCCAATCACTACGAGCGCTGGTACAACTACGCCGTCGCCAGCCAGAAACTGGGCCGCCTCGACCAGGCCGCCAAGGGATACACGGAGGCGCTCCGCATCCGCCCCGACGCCAAACAGGCCTTCTCCAATCTCGGATCGGTCAAGCAGGAGTTGAATGACCTGCCCGGCGCCCGGGAGGCCTACGAAAAGGCCCTTTCCATTGCCCCCGATCTTCCCGAAGTTCTCTTCAACCTCGCTACTGTCTTCGAAATGCAGGGCCAGAAGGAAGACGCCGAAAAGCTGTACCAGAAGCTGCTCACGAAAAACGCGGACTGGGAAGAGGCATGGTTCCGGCTCGGCTTCCTCCGGCTCGACCGCAATGAGTACAAAGGCGCCGAAGAGGCCTTCGAGACCTGCCTGCGGAAACGTTCGGATTGGAAGGAAGCGCTCATCAATCTCGGGCTCGCCCGTTGGAAGAGCGGCAACCGCACTACGGCATCTGAAACATTCCACAAGCTCCTCGAACAGGAACCGAAGTCCGTCGAAGCACTGCGCGGGCTTGCTGGTCTCGCCGTCGAAGGCGAAGACTTCGAAAAAGCGCTCGACTTCCAGGCCCAGTTGATCGACGTCGGAGAACGCTCACCGGAAGTCTTCTACAACACCGGCCTTCTCCTGCAGAAATCGGGTCAGCTCGACGATGCCATCCGCCTCTACCAGGAAGCGATCAACGAACGTCCGCAGTTCGCCGAAGCCCTCCTCAATCTCGGCCACGCCCTCAAAGCGCAGGGCCGCAACGAAGAGGCGAAGTCCTACTGGCGTCAGGCGATCAATGTGAAACCCGAATTGGCCAAAGGCTACTTC
>CANIFK010000803.1 GCA_947466555.1 Acidobacteriota bacterium
GGTTGGAGTAGCATATCCGAATGATCTCCCGCCGCGCCCTGCTTGCCGCCGCCGCCGCCCCGAAGCGGAAACCGAACTTCGTCTTTATCATCGCCGACGATCACGCCGGCTACGTCCTCGGCGCCGATGGCAACCGGAAGGTGTCGACGCCGAACCTCGACCACTTCGCCAGCCAAGGCGTTCGCTTCGCCAAGCACTACTGCAATCAGCCCGTCTGTACGCCGTCCCGCCAGTCGCTCCTCACCGGCCAGATGCCCTCCGCCGCCGGCGTGACGGTTCTCAAAACCTCCCTCGACCCCAACAAGCCCACGCTGCCGAAACAGTTCAAAGGCGCCGGATACCGGACCGCCGTGTTCGGCAAAATGCACCTCAACCGTCCGAGCGCCCCAGGCCTCTACGGCTTCGACGAAATGATGACCGAGCAGGATATCCAAAAGGCGTGGAGCGGCCTATCCGTTCGGAGAGACCTGCCCGCCGGCGTCCCCCGCAAGCCGCGCTGGCAGCCGTTCAAGGACCCCGCCCGCGTCTGGTTGAACGCCGACAAAGTCCCCTTTCCCCGCTACTACGAGGAGATGCGCGGCACCTTCACCGCCAACCGCGCCATCGATTGGCTGAAGCAACACAAGGATGACGCCGAACCCCTAGCTGTCTGGGTATCGTTCCCCGAACCCCACTCCCCCTACGATTTCCCCATCGATTTGAAGGATCAGTACGACCCCAAAACCTTCGATGTGCCCAAGGTCGGCCCCGAAGACGCTGGCCAGATCCCGATGATCTTCCGCGACCTCTCGCCCGCCGACAAACAAGGCATCGCCGCGTCGTATTACACGGCCGTCTCGGCGCTTGACCGCAATGTCGGCGATGTCCTCAAGGCGTTGGATAAATTAGGGTTAGCTGAAAATACCTGCGTCGTCTACATGGCCGACCACGGCTACTGCCTCGGCCAGCACGGACGCTTCGAAAAACACTGCGGCTACGAGCCGGCACTCCGCGTCCCGCTCCTCGTCCGCTACCCCGGCAAGATCCGCAAGGGCTCTGTAATCAACGACTTCACCGAGCACATCGACGTCCCCGCCACGATCACCGACCTGATGGGCCTCGACCCGTTGCCGGTCCAGCACGGCCAATCGCTTAAACCCTATCTGACCGGCGCGAAGCCATCCGCTCCCCGCAAGGGCATCTTCTCGCAATACCTTGAAAATGAAGAGGTTTTCGCCGCGGATTCGAACTGGAAGCTGATCTTCGGCTCCGGCAAACGCAAGCGGACCGATGGGTACGAGACCGACAACCCCACGCCAGGCCGGACTGTAAAGTTGTTCGACAAAAAGGCCGATCCGGGAGAGTTCACCAACGTGGCTGCGAAGTATCCGGAAGTTGTTGATTCCATGCAACAATCGATACTGAAGCGCTACCGCGCCACCCATCCCGATGCCGTCAAAGAACCCAAAAACCTCCCGGCCCCCGAAGCGCTTGAATTCTACGTCGTGCCCCGGGACGCCTAGCCGATGACCTGCAAGATTTGCGGCGCCGAGGCCGTGCCGATCGGCTCCAAGATGGGCACCCATCACAAGCAACTCTTTTGTTTTGAACGTTGTGAGAGTTGCGGCTTTACCTTCGTCGCCAATCCCTGGACCGACTACGCCCAGATCTACAACGAAGCCTACTACCGCGGCGAAGGGCCCGACCCTTGGATCGATTACGTCTTCGAACTCGAGCACCCCGAAAGCACCATCCGGATCCACGAATGGCAGGGGATTCTTGAAGTGGTGCAACAACTTACGAAGGTTTCCGGCCAAACCAAGTGGCTCGACTTCGGTTGCGGCAACGGCGGCCTGGTCCGCCACGTGAAAAAGGCCGTGGGCTGCGAAATCGTTGGGTTTGAAGAGGGCTGGGCGGCCGACCAGGCACGAGCGAAGGGCATCCCGGTGATGCGGGAGTCCGACCTCGCCTCCCACGATGGCACCTGCGATGTTGTTACAGCCATTGAGGTTATCGAACACGTCGATGACCCGGTGGGGGTGTTGCAGCGGATCCGGAAACTGCTCAAGCCGGGCGGCGTCCTGTTCCTGACGACAGGGAACGCCAAGCCGCAGCGAGGTAAGATTCTGGACTGGGGCTATGCTGTTCCGGAGATCCACATCAGCTTCTTCGAGCCGGAGACGCTGTCAAAAGCGATGCAAAAAGCGGGTTTTTCAACTCAAAATCGCGGTTTTTTGCGCGGTTTTGATGCTATTTTGCGCTATAAAATCTTAAAGAATCTTAAGAAGAGGGAGGCCGGCGGGTGGGAGTCGCTGATCCCCTGGGGCCCCGTCACCCGTATGGTAGACCGGACGCACCAGGTGACCGCGCACCCGATCGGGATCGCCACCGACAATTCCTAGCGGATGGCGATGGTGACTGGGCGGCTCTTTTGGCCGGCGGACTCTATGGTTACCTCGACGGCGTCTCCCGTTGCGGCGGTCGCTGGGACGAAGCGTTGATTTGATAGAGCCCGCTGAAACCGGGGGACAGACCCGCGAACAGCACCTGGGCCTGCTGGCCTCCGATGGTTACCGTCACCGGGTTGGTTACGCCGCTTAGCGGGGCGCTCGGGGCAGGGCGGCCCGCCTCTACCGCAGGGCTCACCGGGCCCAGGCCGGAACAGTAGATGATCACCACTTCGCCGCGAACCGCGGGGGTGGCTGGCTCGGCGAGGGTGATGCCGTCTTGCTTTACGATGGCCGCTTGGCCGGTTCCCGATTGCGCCTTTGTGAAGATGCCGGGCTGGGCGGCGGCTACCTGCAACGTCTCCGGGACGGCGATGGCGTCGCCCCGTTTGACGCTGATCTGGTGCTGGGTGTCGACGGGCACGTCGTAGGGCACTTGGGCGTTTAGCTGCCCGTCACTGGTGAACAGGAGGGGGAGGGGCCGGTTGCCGAGGCGCACCTCCGTTCCGTTCAGGGTGGACGGGAGGGGGAGACCGCCGGCGAGGCCGGTCGAATCCGACAGGCGGGCGCCGAACAGGGTGATCAGACTGCCAGGAGCGATTGGCACACCGCTCTCCAGACTGGCGGCGTGGACGACGCCTCCGGCGGTGAGCAGTGGCGCGGCTGTCGCGCCTTGGGCTAGCACGGCGCCGCTGAGTTCCACCTTGCCGGCCTGGGAGCGGCCGGCGATGACATCGGCGGACGTGCCGAGGAAGATGGCGATGATGGTCAGGCGGGTATTGGCGGTGGCGCGGAC
>CANIFK010000804.1 GCA_947466555.1 Acidobacteriota bacterium
CCAGGCCTGGGCGCGGTTGGGGGCGATTTGGGTGAACTTGGCCCAATCGGCTTCGGCGGCGGGGAAATCAAGCTGGGCTTCGGCTTCACGGGCGCGGAGGTAGTAGAGCTGGGCGTCGGCGGGGGCCTGCTGGATTTGCTGGGAGAGGGCGGGGCGGGTTTCCTTCGGGGGCTTGCGCCAGGCTAACGTGTTGGTGCCGAAGGTGACGGTGGTGTAGAAAATCTCTTCGAGTTTGGTGCGAACTTCGATGGTCGAGATCCAGCTGGGCAGGTCCGCGGTGAGCGTGGCGGCGAGACCGACGGCGATGAAGAGCTTACGGGAGAACATTGATTTGCACCTCTTCTGCGCCGATGTTGTGGGCCATGTCTTCTGCCGTGACGGTGAGGGTGTAGCGGCCGGGGGCGATGTCGCGCGGGAGTGTGAAGCGGGCGGTGTTGGCGAGCGATTTGGGATCCCACCGGAGGGTGACCGGGGGGACGCCGTACATGCGGGCGGTGACGGTGCGGGTGGTGGCAGAGGCGGAGGCGCGGAGTTCGACGGCGTCGCCGGCGCGGTAGGAGGCTTTATCCATGCGGGTGCGGACGATGGGTGGTTTGCTTGAGATGACGAACGTGCGGGTTTCCTTGTAGGTGTGGCCGTTGCGGTCGCGGAGCAGGAGATTGACGGCGTGGGTGCCATCGGGCATGTCGACCGGGGCGAGGAAGCGGGTTTGCCAGATGTCTTCGCCGGGCAGGAATTTCAGGGGTTTGACGAGGCCGAAGGGGAAGACGGCGACGACGGAGGAGATGAGTTTATCGGTGCGGACGCGGAGGACGGGATCGCCCGGGCGGATGAGGCGGGGGCGGAGGAGGGCGCGGGGCGCGGCGAGGAAGGAGGTGTAGGGGGTGACGAATTTGTACTTGCGGGAGAGGCGGATGATCTCGTCGATCGTCGCACGGTCCTCGCCGTCGCGTTCGATCTTTTCGAGCAGGGCGTCGACGCGGGCTTTGGCCCAGGTGCGCGGGAGTTGGGGATGCGCGGTTTCGTTGGCTGGGAGGGCGACGTTGAGCTGGGCGGCGCCGGCGCGGAAGTTGGTGCGCGTGGGCTGTTTGTAGCGGCCGACCCAGGCGGCTTCGGAGCCGGAATAGGTCTGCTCCTGGAGCGGGTAGACGTCGGCGAGATTGGCGTCGGTTGCTAGCGCGAGACCGGCGGCGGGGCGGCGCTGGAGCTTGGAGAGGAAGGCGTTCAGCTTGAAGTCGGGCGTTTCGGTGGAGTTGATGGTTTCGAGCAGACCGTCGTTGCGGGCGAGGGCGCGGAGGAGGTTGACGTTGGCATCATCGCCGACGGCGAAGACGAAGGTGCGGGGCTTCTTCGACGCGGCCCATTTGGCGGCATAGGCGGCGGCGATTTTGCCGCTGCGGATTTCGCCATCGGAGGCGCCGCCATCAGTGAAGAGGACGAGGGCGGCGTTATCGGTATTGACGGCGGCGAGGGCGGCATCGAGCGCTGCGGAGAGATTTGTCGCGCCGCGGAGGGGTTGTTCCTTCAGCCACGCGAGGGCCTTTTCGGCTTCGGCGGTGCCGCCGGGCGTGGGCGTGGGGCTGTAGCGGGAGACGGTGGAATTGAAGAGGAAGAGATCGAATTGATCTTCGGGGCGGAGGGTGGTGAGGAGCTTGGCGAGGGCGGCGTAGGAACGTTCCAATTTGTCCCACTGCATGGAGAGAGAGGCGTCGA
Organism: Acidobacteriota bacterium; assembly: GCA_947466555.1. Taxonomy (GTDB): domain Bacteria; phylum Acidobacteriota; class Terriglobia; order Bryobacterales; family Bryobacteraceae. The sequence goes on from CANIFK010000804.1 coordinate 1,714, forward strand.
AGAGGGCGGTGACGCGGCGGGGCGGGCCGGCCTGCGCGGCGGGTTCGGCGGGGAGGACGAGCGCGGCTTCGAAGTAACCGGGCTCGGTGGCGACGTCGCGCTGAGCGGTGACGGTGAGGGTTTGCGCCTTCGGCGCGGCGCGGCGGAAGGTGACGGAGAAATCTTCGGTGAGGGTGAAGTTGCGAATTTCCAGGGAAGCGCGGACTTTGTTGGCCGTCTTTTCGAGGACCTTCAGCGGGTAGGACTTGCCGGCAGATTCGAAGGCTTCGATGGCGTGGGCGGACTGGGCGTCGACGGTGATCCAGAGGCGACCGACGGTTTGTTGGCGGTAGGCTTCGGGCTTGAGGGGGATGGCGAGGTAGGAGACCAGGTTTTCGAGCGGCAGGCGCTGGTGGTATTCGATTTCGACGCGCTTGGTGCCGAAGGGCGGGATGGGGACGACTTTGGCGGAGAAGGTGGTGGTGCGGCGGGCGCCGTCGGAATCGGACTCGCCCATTTGGAGGAGGCCGGGATCGATGGCCTGGAGGCGGATGTTTTCGTAGAGTTGTTCGGCGCGTTTGCGTTCGAGGATGACGCCGGGGATGCGGGTGGGGCCGTCCCAGACGGCGAAATCGCTGACGAGGGCGCCGCCGGGGAGGGCGAAGACGTAGTTGCCTTCGGAGATGGCCGGGACGTGGCTGGAGAAGATCTGGCGCATGAGGACGCGCGCGTTGCTGCCATCGATGTGGATGTCGATGGCCATTTCGTCCATGGAGAGGATGGCGGGATCGGGAGCCTGTTTGGTGTTGGGGATCAGGGTTCCCACGTCGGCGAACAGGCCGGTTGCGAAGACAAGTGAAGAGAGAAATCTATGCCGCATCAAAGCCCCAAAGCGCTCTCCGGGACGACGACCAATCCATTGTCCGTGCCCAGGTAAAGCTTGTTTTCATGATAGAGGATGGCGGTCACATTGACCGAAGGAAGACCGGTGCGAATGGCGCGCCAGGCTTGGCGTTGCGCGTCCCAGGCGAGCAGGCCGTGCTCGAGTGTACCGGCGTAGACGGCGCGCGGGGTGGCCACCATGGCGTTGGGATTGACAACGACGTTGGGCGGCATGGAATCAAAGCTGTGCCAGGCTCCGGCCTGATCGAGGCGCTGGACACCGCCGCCGTAGGTGCCTGCGAACCAGTCCGTACCGGTGCGGGCGAGGGCGGTGATCCAGTTTGTTTTGAGGGCGGAGTTTGCGGTGGTGGTGGACGATTTGACGGTTTCGCCTTTGAGGATCGACAGGCCGCCGAGGGTGCCGGCGAGGAGCGCGTCGCCACTGGCGGCGACGGTGTAGACGTGATTATTGACCAGACCCTGGAAGGCGTAGACGGAGCGGGTCCCGCCATCGATGAACGTGAGGCCGGCGGGGGTGGCGGCGACCCAGCCTTTGCCGTGGGGAGCGAGATCGGTGACGTGCGAGGCGATGAGGCCATCGGCGCGGGTGAGGACCTGGCGCTGTTGGAGACTGTTGTCAAAGA
>CANIFK010000805.1 GCA_947466555.1 Acidobacteriota bacterium
CCGGGCGGCGGATCGGCGGCGTTGCGCAAGCAGTTGGGCTTTTTGAAGCGCGTTTTCGACGAGATGAATCTGGGGCGGGCGCAGCCGCTGGAGGACGCCTCGTCGCATGGACGCTGCCTGGGGCAGGCGGGCGTGGAGTACATCTGCTACGCGCACTATGGCGAATTGCGAAGCACCTTCCGTCCGCGCTACGCGGTGGAGACGGCGAAGAAGACGGTGGCGTGGCGCATTCAGGCGCCGGAGGGGCGCTACCTGGCGGTGTGGCTGGACCCGAAGTCGGGGAAGGAGTTGGGACGCGCCGAATGGACCGCGGGCACGCCCCTGACAACACCGGAGCACAGCGAGGATATCGCGCTCACACTGCGGCGCGCCGCGAAGTGATTAGAGCGCGGCGAGAACTTCCTTGTACAAATACTTCGCGCCTTCCACGCCGTCCCACGGCCCGTCTTCGTACTCGAGCGCGAAGATCCCCATGAACTTGGCGTTGGTCATGATGCGGACGCTTCGGGCGATGTCGTTTTCCTTCCAACGATTCCAATATTTGGCGTGTACGGTGGTGTGCGCGTAGGGCGCCAGCGCGGCCAGTCCGTGGTAGAGCCAGTACTCGTGCTCCCAGTTGCAGAAGTCGGGCGACGCCTCGCAGAAGGGACTGTTCACTTCGTCCACGATGATGCGGATGTTCATCGGGTTGGCCGTAAGTCCCCAGTGGTTTTCCAACGTCACCTTCACGCCCACCTTGCCGCCGTGTTCAGCCATCTCTTTGAACGACTCGATACAGCGCGTCAGATACCCGGCCAGCTCATCGTTCTTCGGGTAGTCCGTGGTCACCACGGAATTCGGGGCGATGCGCGGGCCACCGCTATTGACGCGCATCGTCTTCGCGCCGATCTGCGCGGCGCCGTCCAGCCACTTCTTCGCCACATCAATACCGGCGCGGCGCTTGGCCGGATCCGGGTCGCAAATGTCGCGCGGAGCGTTGTTGGAAATGTGGTGACACTTGGTTCCCGTCGCCGCCATCTTCGCGTTCAGCTTATCTAGCCATTTCTTCGACGACGGCTGCGACGGATCGAACTCAAAGACCTGCCGCGTGGTGCCGTTAAACGTCATCTCGCTCTTGGCGTACATGGAGTCGTCGGTTGTGTCGCCGAACAAGCCGCTGAACAGGTCCATGTGGTAAACGCCAGGAAACGTGTCCTTCGTAAACTGCGGAAAATCGAGCATCGTCAACGTGCCGTACTTCTTCTTCATGTCGTCGGCTTGTTGGTTCGGGCGCGTGGAGCGCGACTTGAAAAGTTGGCGGATCGGCCAACTGTTCGACGCAATACGGGAGAGCTTTTCCTTCTCAGTGAGCGGGCGGGCGTTCACGCTCAGCAGAAGCGAAGAACCGGATAGAAAGGCGCGGCGAGGAGTTTCTGACATTTTGGCTACTGTCGGGCATTGTACCGCCAAGGCTTGACTCCTTGCCGTAGAAGACGGACAATAAGGGGCCGGAGTCCGCACCGGTCAAGTCATAAGTTGGCAACTAAGTTCCCAGTTTCCTAACGGATCGCTACTTAGCGAAATTTGGCGGAATGCCCCCCGTGAGCGCAAATTAACTTACGGTTCGTCCTAGCAAAGGAAAGTTAGGTTATGGAATACCAGTTCACCGGATTCACCCACAGTGGAGAGTTCCGCGAGTTCGCATTTGATGGCGTGGCCGACGACCGCAGCAAAACGCGGTTCAAGGTCATCGCGGATCTGGCGCTGAGCCGGAAGTACCATATTGCTGTTCAGGAGTTGCCGCTGCTATGCCGGCGCCTGCTCGAACAGATTCCCGAAGGCGGCGGCGCGCAAACGCTGACGTTTACCGAGACGGACATGCAGTCGCTCGCCAGCCTGCGCGCGGCCACGCAGCGTCAGATCGTCCACAAGAAAATCCAACGGCGCCCCAAACCTGCCATCACCCCGTGGCAGCAGCGCGTGGAACCTGCCCGTCAGGTCTAACGCGGCGTCCGCGCCAATTCCACCTGGCGCTTCGTAAACACGCTGGGCGTATCGCGCTGCCAGGCCTCCCAAAAGGCCAGCCGTACGCCCTGCAATTCCGACGCTCCCGCCGCGTCCCCAGCCTGCGCGCGGTAGCGTTCCAGCGCCTCCCACGCGAACGACAGGTCCGCGGCGAGTTCCAGATTCGTGGCCGCTATTGGCTGATGTCGCGCCAGCAGTTCGACGGCTTTGGTCAATCTCTCCTTCGCCACAGTCAGATCTCCCTGCGCTAAAGCGGCCTCCCCGGCGGCACGGTAGATGCGCGCCGCCGTTCGACTTTCTTGCGGCCCCGGCTCGCGCGACAAATCGGCAAGCAGGATCGACAACCCTTCCTCGGCAGTGCGTCGAGCCCCCGCACCATCGCCACTCCGCCGCAACGCATAACTCATCTGCCCCAGCCATTCTGCCCGCCGGTTACTGCCGTCGCCAGCGGCTTCCAACGCCTTCTTGTATAACGCCACAGCCCGTGCCGGCTCCGTCTCCCGCAACAAATCCGCCAGCTTGCCGTACGGCGCCACCAGCCCGCCCCGGGCGCCTACGTTCCGGGGATCAGCCGCCGCCAGCTTCTCCGCAATTCCAATGTGCTCTTCATAAAACCGCTGTGCCTCCGCGCGTTCGCCCAGATTCGGCCCCGATACCTCACCATGCAAATTGCCCAGGAAATGATCGTTCGTCCCCCACTCTCGCAAGTTCTCCATGTCGTTCGGAGCCTCTTTCGCGATCGTCTGCCGCTCGGCTCGCTGCGCCAATAGCGTTTGACGCGCCGCCTCCAGTTGCCCGCGCACAATCTGCGCCCTGCCCAGTCCACCACGGGCCCTCACCAGGTCGAGCCGAGCCCGCAGAATCGGATTCGCTTTCGCGTAACGGGCCATCCATTCAGCCCCCACCGCTGCCGCTTCCACCGACGCCGACGCATTGCCGGCATTCATCTCCAACGAGCCCAGGTAGACATATCCATTCGCCATCGCCCGAAAATCCGCCGCCTCCGGCTCTCTGCCCTGCAGACTCTCCTTCGTGATTCGCAACGACTCCTGCAAGCTTCCCCTCGCCGCCGTCATCTCCCCTGTCGCCGTCTGCAAAAAACTCATCCGCGCCAGACACGTCGCCAAACGCCGCACGTGCGCCACGTTCCCCGGCTCCCGCGCCACCGCGCCGCGCGCCGTCGCCTCCGCCTTCCGGTAGC
>CANIFK010000806.1 GCA_947466555.1 Acidobacteriota bacterium
CCCACAAACGCGAAAACGCCCTCCATAGGAGGGCGACAACTTCGCTGTAATCAACTAAGAGAGTGGTGCGGATGAGAGGACTTGAACCTCCACTGAGTTGCCCCAACTAGAACCTGAATCTAGCGCGTCTGCCAATTCCGCCACATCCGCATGATGCTGAAGCGTTTCCGCTCCGGCCTTGGCAAAACTCTAGTTTCCCAAGACATTCACACGATGTCAACTTTTCCCGAAGCCAAATAATCGACGGCGTGGAGGAGGAGGCGCGGGCACCTGTCCATTGGCATCCCGCACCTGCTGCAACAACTCCCGAATTCGCCCTTCCAAGTCATCCCGAACCTGCCGGTACGCCCCCTCACTCCGCCCATACGGATCGGCCACCGTCCACTGCCGCTCCTTCTCCTTCAACCCCTTCGGCAACATGATCCCGCTCATGTTGATCACCAAATCAAATTCAGTCTTCCGAAAGACTTCAACACCCTTCGGATACTGGTCATCAATCGGCGCGCCCTTCTCCAACATCACCTGCCGCGTCTGCGACGGCACCGACCCCAACGGCATCATCCCCGCGCTCTGCGCCTCGACAATATCCCCGCCCAGATGCTTCGCAAACCCCTCCGCCATCTGACTCCGGCACGCATTGCCGACGCACACAAACAGGATCCGCAGCTTTTTCACCCAGTCACCTTTTTGACGAAATAGGCGTGAACCCGGTCATCGGCGCTCAACTCCGGATGAAACGTCGCCACCAGGTGCAGCCCCTGTTCCACAAGGACAGGATCGTCATTATATCGCGCCAACACCGTCACGCCCGGCCCCACCGTCCGGATGATCGGCGCCCGAATAAACACCGCCTCCAGCGCGCCGAACCCATCAGCATCAATGGAAACGACGCGCGAATCCAACTGACGCCCATACGCGTTCCGCCGCACGCCAATATCCACCAACCCCAACGATACCTGCTCCGGATTCTCCACCTTCGTCGCCAACAAAATCGCGCCGGCGCACGTGCCGAAAATCGGCTTCGTCGCCCCAAACTCCCGCAGCGGTTCAAACAGCGATTCCCGGTCCAACAGCTTCAACATCGTCGTGCTCTCGCCGCCCGGAATCACCAACCCATCGACGGCGTTCAACTCCGCCACCGTCCGAACTTCAGAAACCTGCGCGCCCGCCCTTTCGAGCGAACGCGCATGCTTCTCATAATCACCCTGCAACGCCAATACGCCGATGTGCGCCATGTCGCCTTACCAGCCGCGATTGGCCATCAGCTCTTCGGCCGGCAACTTCGAAGTATCCAGGCCCCGCATCGGCTCGCTGACGCCCACTTCATCGCAGGCTTCCATGACTTTTGCCGGATCTTTCCAATACGTCGTCGCCTTCACAATGGCCTTCGCAAAACGAGCCGGATCATGCGACTTGAAAATGCCCGATCCGACGAACACCGTCTCGGCGCCCATCGCCATCATCAACGCCGCATCGGCCGGAGTCGCCACGCCACCCGCCGAGAAATTCGGCACCGGCAGCTTCCCATTGGCGGCGACATATTCGATCAGCTCAATCGGCGCCTGGTGCCGCTTGGCCTCGGCGTACAACTCATCGTGCGACAACACCGTCAACTGCTTCATCTCGCGCTGAATCGTCCGCATATGCCGCACAGCTTCAACAATATTGCCGCTGCCCGCTTCGCCCTTGGTCCGGATCATCGCCGCGCCTTCGCTAATGCGCCGCAACGCCTCGCCCAGGTTCTTCGCGCCGCAAACGAACGGTACTTTGAAAGGACGCTTGTCGATATGGTTGTCCTCATCGGCCGGCGTCAGCACTTCGCTCTCGTCGATGTAATCGACTTCCAACGCTTCCAACACGCGCGCTTCCATGTAGTGGCCAATGCGAGCCTTCGCCATCACCGGAATCGAAACTTCCGCCATGATCCCGCGAATCATGCTCACCGGCGACATCCGCGCCACGCCGCCGTCTTTGCGAATATCGGACGGCACACGTTCCAACGCCATCACGGCGCAGGCGCCGGCCTTCTCAGCAATGGCTGCTTGCTCGGGCGTGGTGACGTCCATAATGACGCCGCCCTTCAGCATCTCGGCCAGGCCGATCTTCAGTCGAAACTCTTCGTTCAGAATCATGTGTGTGCTCCTCTAATTCCCGGCGGTTAAACCACCGCCGTCTCCATTTCAGACACCGGCGACAAGCGCCGGTCCGCATGCTCCCGGAATACCCGGCCCAGTATGCGTAAACCTTCTTCGATGCGCGCCGGAGGCTCTCCGGCGAAACTTAATCGCAATGCGTTCGTTGCCGGCCGCTCCACCGCGAACGCGCGCCCCGGCAAATAGGAAACCCCGGCCCGCTGCGCGTCTTCCAACGCCAGCGCCGTGTCGATCGACCCCGGCAACTCTACCCATAAACTCATCCCGCCCTCGGGCCGCGTCCACCGGCTGCCCCGCGGCAAATGCGCCGCGCACGCCTCCAGCACCGCCCGCAACCGCCGCGCCCCGTGGTCCAACATCTTCTGCCGGTGCCGCTCAAGCCGCCCACTCCGCGCAAACTGCAGCAACACGCTCTGTGACAGCTGATCGGAATGCAAATCGCACCAATGCCGAATCTGCGTCAACCGCGCGATCACCGCCCTCGGCCCCAACACCCACCCCACCCGCAACCCCGGAAACGCCAGCTTACTGAAACTCCCCAACTGCAAAACCGATTCCCGCCCAAACGTCCGCACCGTCGGCAACGGCGTGCCACTATATCGAAGATCGGCATAGATGCCGTTCTCCACAATCAGCGTCCCCGCCCGCTGCGCCATCGCCACCATCTGCCGCCGCGCCGCCTCCGGCAACGTCCCGCCCGTCGGGTTTTGGAAGGAGGGCGTCACCACCAGCAGCTTCGGCCGCTGCCGGTCCAGGATGCTCTCCAGCGCCTCCATGTCCATCCCGTCCTCGGCCGTCGGCACGCCCAACAGCCGCGCCCGGCCCTTCCCAAACACGTTCCGCACGCCCGGGTATACCGGATCCTCCACCGCGATCCGCGCCTCTCCATCCAGCGTGATCAATCGCTCAATCAGGTCCATCGCCTGCTGGCAACCGCTCGTCACCAACACGTCGTCGTGCGGCCCCGCCGCGCCCTGCGCAATCGCCTCCGCCAGCAAATACTCCCGCAACGCCGGCATCCCCTGCGGCGAACCCAACTGCAACACCGCC
>CANIFK010000807.1 GCA_947466555.1 Acidobacteriota bacterium
ACCGGGCGAATGCTGCAGGTGCAGGACCTTTTTGTCGAAGCCGGTCATCAGGAACGGGTCGCTGGGCTCGCCGGCTTTCACTTGCGATTTACGCCATACGCCGCCCCAGCCGGCGGGTTTGCCCCAGCTCCAGAGGTCGTCCGTTTTGCCGAACCAGATGCCGGCCTGCGGCTGGCCACCGAGGGCGTTGTTGTCCGCATTCGGCGTGGTCTGATTACCGGCCAAGGCCAGGAGGCCACGGAAGGCCGTGAAATCGGGAATGATGCGCAGGTGCTGGCAGACGGGCTTGATGCCCCAGATGCGTCCTTCAAAGGCAATCGGTTGCAGCTCGTAGAACATGCCCTGGATGTCCATCAGGAAGTGCTCGGTTTCCACTTCGCGGATGCGCATCCATTCGGTTTGCCAGGCGTGCTGCATGGCGTGCGAGGCCTTGGGCAGACGGTAGTGCTGCCACTTCCCTTCCACCAGGGCATGGAGAAGCACCGACATCTCGTCCCACCCGGTCGCGAACATCACCTGCCCCATATCCTGGCGGGCGGCGACGTCCATGTGCGGTTTGCGGCTGAGCACGCGCCACGATTTGCCGTCGTATTCAAACAGACCGGCGTCGTTGTCGCCGTAGTTATAAAAGCCGTTGTTGGCGATGACGATACGCCCCTGGGCGGTATAGCCGCCTTTGAAATGGGGGCGAGCTTTGATGTTGAGCGCCGTGAGGACGTTCACCACTTCCTTTGCCTTCAGCGTGGCGACATCGACCTCATACAGCAGTCCTTCCATGGTGAGCATGTAGACGCGGTTGGCCGGGTCGGTCAGGTGGCGGAAGGTGGACGTGAGCCGGTGACCGTAGAGCTCCTTGATGGGGCGTACGGCACCAGTGGCGCTGATGGCGAATGGGCCGATGAAACACTGACTGGATTCTTTGTGGATCAGGCGATTGGCGTGGGTGCCATCGTGGCGTTCGACGCGGGTGGCCTTCAGGTTCTCGTCAATGCGATGCAGCCATAAGTTCGTTCCGGTGCGCGCGGTGTGGGAGTTGTAGTTGACGGCCCATAAGGCGTCGGCCCAGGGCATCAGCGCGCCGATGCCGGCCTCCGAGCGAGGGGCGGTGGAATCCCCGGCTAACCCCACGTTGGGAAGCTGTTGGGCAGGCAGGGCGGCAGCACCCAAGAGCGAGAGAACAGTGCGTCGATCCATGAATCCCCAGTATATTGGAGGGATGCCTTATCCAGAACATTTGATCGCGATCATGCGGGAAGACTTGACCGCCAATGGCGTGGAGGAGACACGGACTCCGGAGGCCGTCGACGCGGCTTTGGCGCCGGGTAGCGGAACGGTGTTGATGGTCGTCAACAGCGTGTGCGGCTGCGCCGCGGGCAAAGCCCGGCCGGGTGTGGTGAAAGCGCTGATGGAAGCCGAAGTGAAGCCGGACCGCGCTGTGACGGTTTTCGCCGGTGCCGATGAAGCCGCTGTGGCGCACGTGCGGAAGTTGCTGGTGGGGTTCCCGCCGTCGTCGCCGTCGTTCGCCATTTTCCAGGACGGCAAGCCCGTCTATATGATGCACCGCTTCCAGATCGAAGGCCGCAACGCCGAGGCCATCGCGGGCGATTTGAAGAACGCCTTCGCCGAGTTCGGTAAACAGGTTCAGTAGTCATGAAACTGCCCGTGCTGGTTTGGTTGGGGATGGTGCTGGCCTGGGCGGCCGGGCCACCCTGCCAAATCGGCATGGTAGTTCGGGCCGGCGCGCTGAACTATGACGCGAAGATCCTGAGCTTCAACCCGGCCAACGGGCTGTACAAGGTGCAGTTCATCACCGGCTTCAAAGGTGATATTGAGTATGTCGGCCCGAAGGGGCTGAAGACATGTGAAGCGCCTGAAATGGCGCCCGTGCCGGTGCCGTGGTTCGTCGGCGTGTGGCAACTGACGACGGGCGGCGGAGGCGCGTGGGCGAAGAATCCGACAAGCGGATCTTGGAAAGTCGTGGGGTTGGACGCCGCCGGAGCACCGCCCATTCGAATCAACGCCGATGGCAGCTACGAGTGGGTGATTGATGCAAAAGTTACCGTCAACGGACGGTGGCGCGAGGCGGCGGCGAGTGAACGTAAGTATGGGTATGACAAGTTAGGGACCGTCGTCTTCCTGGAGCGTGGCGAGGACGGGAAGAACTGGCTGGTGTCGCGCTTGGTCACCGGCTCCAGTGACGAGCGGGATCGTATCCTGATTGAGCGAACCGACTTGGGCCTGACCTATCGCGGTGCGCGGGTGGGGAAGACTTCTGCTGTGGCGGGCGTGCCCGTTGCGACGGCGCCGGCCGGGAACGTGCTGGCAAAGGGCAACGCGATGCTGCCTGTGGATGCGGCCAAGTGGACGTCGATGGATACGCGAACCGGGTTCCGGTTGGAATCGAAAGACCAGAAGGCGTCGACGGTTCTGCAACTCGACCCGGCGCAAACCACGGCGCGCGGCTATGCGGAAGTGATGCTGGCACAGATGCGGCGAGGCGATCCGAATCTGCGGATTGTCGAGCAGGCGCAGCGAGCCGTGAACGGGACCGATCGAGTAGTGATGCGGGTGGACATGACGCGTTCCGGCCAGGCGCTGAGTTACTATCTCGTCTTTGCTGCCGATGCGGGCGGCGGGGCGGCATTGGTAAGTTGGGCCACAGCGGATAACTTCCCGCGATATTTGACGGATTTCACAACGCTGGCCGATGGCCTGCAATTGAAGCGATAGAGGAGCGGCGATGCGGCGCAGAGATTGTTTGGCACTTGGCTTTTTCCCGGTGATGGCGGCGGCACCGGCGCCTCGGGCGACTATATCAGCTCGTTCGATGCGGCTGGATCTGGTGAACACGTGGACGACTGTGATGTCGTCAAGCACCTTTCGGGAGACGTTGGGTGTATCGGTTGTTTCCGGCGGGATAACCGGCGTGGGTGAGGGTGCCCCGATTGTCCGTTATAACGAGTCGGCAGCGCAGGGAATTGAGATTGTTAATGGACTGCGGGAGTTATTCGCCGGCGCGGATCCTTCGCAGTATGTGAAGTTACTGGAGCGGGTGTTTGCGAAGGTGGACGGGGCGTGGGCCACGAAGGCCGCGATCGACATCGCGCTGCACGATTGGGCGGCGAAACGGCTTGGCGTACCTTTGTGGAAGATGTGGGGGCTGGACCGGGCCGACGCGCCGTTGACGACGTTTTCGAT
>CANIFK010000808.1 GCA_947466555.1 Acidobacteriota bacterium
CGACGCTGCGCTACACCGATATTTCGATGCGGCTGGAGACGGTGGAGAAGGTGAAGCTGGGCGCGTGGCAGCACATCGCTTTTACCTACGATGGGAACCGGAAGACGAAGGGGATTCGGATCTGGATCGACGGGAAGCCGGCGACGATTAAATCGACTTTTGACGAGCTGACGTATCCGTTCAATCCGAAGGTGCCGTTTATGGTGGGTTCCGGCGGTGGACTGCGGTTTACCGGCGCCATTCGCGATGTGCGCGTCTATGATCGGGCGTTGACGGAGGAAGAGGCGCTATCGACGTTTGTGACTGAGCCGCTGGCGGCCGTAGCGAAGATGCCGGATGCGCAGCGCACGGCGGCGCAGCGGGCGAAGTTGCACCTGGCGTTTTTGGATCTGGCGATGAATGCGACGGCTCGCGCGGCGCTGCAGGCACGAGATAAAGCGCAGGCGGAGCGGGACAAGTATTTCGGCACGATTCCCACCGTGATGGTGATGGAAGAGGGGCCGAAGCGGCAGGCGTATATCTTGAAACGCGGCGCCTACGATGCGCAGGGAGAGCCGGTGGAAGCGGCGACGCCCGCGTTCCTGCCGCCGATGAAGCCGGAGTGGCCGCGGAACCGGTTGGGGCTGGCGCGGTGGCTGGTGGACCGGGGCAATCCGCTGACGGCGCGGGTGCAGGCGAATCGGACCTGGCAGATGTTCTTTGGCCAGGGGCTGGTGAAGACGGTGGAGGATTTCGGGTCGCAGGGCGAGTGGCCGGTGCATCTGGACCTGTTGGACTGGCTGGCGGTTTCGTTCATGGATAGCGGGTGGGATCTGCGGGTGTTGGAGAAGCAGATTGTGATGAGCGAGACCTACCGGCAGTCGTCGGCCGCGGCGCCGGAAGCCTGGCAGCGCGATCCGGAGAACCGGTTGTTCTCGCGCGGGCCGCGCGTGCGGCTGGCGGCTCCGTTTGTGCGGGATCAGGCGCTGGCGGCGGCTGGGTTGTTGGTGAATAAGGTGGGGGGGCCGTCGGTGAAGCCATATCAGCCACCGGGTTTGTGGCAGGAGTTGAGCGGGGGAGGGGGTTACAAAGAGGACAAAGGCGAGGGGCTGTATCGCCGAAGCCTGTATACCTTCTGGAAGCGCACCGTGGCGCCGCCGATGATGGTGAATTTCGACGCGCCCACGCGCGAAGGCTGCATTGTCCGGGAGACGCGGACGAATACGCCGTTGCAGGCACTGAATTTGATGAACGACGTGGCGTTTCTGGAAGCGGCGCGGAAGTTAGGCGAGCGGATGATGCGGGAGGGTGGGGCGGACGCGGCGGCGCGGATTGGATACGGCTGGAAAGTGGTTCTGGGCCGGGCGCCTGGGGCGGGCGAACTGACTGCCGCACGGCGTGGGTATGACCGCTTTCTTGCCCGGTATAAGGCGGATGTGCCGGCCGCGGTGGCGTATTTGAAGCAGGGAGAGTCGTCGCGGGATGCGGCGTTGGACCCGGCGGAATTGGCTGCGGCGTCGGCCGTAGCCAGTCTCATCTTGAATCTCGACGAAGCTGTGACGAAGGAATAACCATGGACCCCATGCAGGAGCGTTTCCGCCATCTTACCCGCCGTCACTTCTTCGGGCGTACGGCGACCGGCCTTGGCGCCGCGGCGTTGGGTTCACTGCTGTCCGGCGACGCGCAGGCGGCCGACCCGATGGCCGGGTTGCCGCATTTTGCGCCGAAGGCCAAGCGGGTCATTTACCTGTTTCAATCGGGCGGGCCGTCGCAGATGGAGCTGTTCGACTACAAGCCGCGGCTGGTGGATAAGTATAAGACCGAGTTGCCGGAGTCGATCCGGATGGGCCAGCGGTTGACGGGGATGTCGTCGACACAGTCGACCTTCCCGGTGGTGCCATCGCGGTTCCAGTTCGCCCAGCACGGCCAGAACGGGGCGTGGGTGAGCGAACTGCTGCCGCACACGGCCAAGATTGTCGACAAAATCGCCATCGTGAAGAGCATTTTCACGGAAGCGATCAATCACGACCCGGCGGTGACCTTCCTGCAGACCGGTTCGCAGATCGCCGGGCGGCCGAGTATCGGTTCCTGGATGGTGTACGGTTTGGGCGCCGCCGCCAAGAATTTGCCGGGGTTTGTTGTCATGATTTCGCCGGGAGGCGGGGGCGGCGGCCAGCCGCTGTACGACCGGCTGTGGGGTAGCGGTTTTTTGCCGACCCGCTACCAGGGCGTGAAGTTCCGGTCGGTGGGCGACCCGGTTCTATATCTTCGTGATCCCGATGGTTTTTCTCGTGAGGATCGGCGGGCGTACCTGGATACGCTCAGTGAGCTGAATCAGGCCAAGGCGGCCGAATTGGGCGATCCGGAGATTTCGACGCGGATCTCGCAGTACGAGATGGCGTTCCAGATGCAGTCATCGGTGCCGGAATTGGTGGACCTGTCGAAGGAGTCCGCCGCGACGGTGGATAGCTACGGGCCGGACGCTCGCAAACCGGGAACGTTTGCTTATAACTGCTTGATGGCGCGCCGTTTAGCCGAGCGCGGCGTGCGCTTCATTCAGCTCTATCACCGCGACTGGGATCACCATGGCGGTTTGCAGGACGGGCTGCCGAAACGCTGTAAGGAAACCGACCAGCCGGCTGCGGCCCTGATCAAGGACTTGGAAGCGCGCGGCATGTTGGAGGATACCCTGGTGCTGTGGGGCGGGGAATTCGGGCGTACCGTGTACTGCCAAGGCCGGCTGACGGAGAAAGATTACGGGCGGGATCATCACCCTCGCTGTTTCACCATGTGGATGGCAGGCGGAGGTGTGAAGCCCGGATTGGTGCTTGGCGAGACCGACGACTACAGCTATAACATCACCGCGGACCCGGTGCACGTGCACGACTTACAAGCGACGATCATGCACTTAATGGGCGTCGATCATACGCGCCTGACTTTCCGCTTCGCTGGCCGCTACTTCCGGCTAACCGATGTGCACGGCAACGTGGCCCGGAAGTTACTGGCGTAATCGGTTACGCGCGCGGAACCAGCGTCCGGATCTGCTCCAAGGCGGCTTCATGGGCGCGCTTCTGCGTTTCCGCAAGGTGCAGGTTCAGGTTGAGCAAGTCAACCTGAAACGAAAAGCCCGACGTATCCTGACGTTCATTATTGGTCTGCATGGGGTTCTCCATCTAGCTCTTTTCGGATCGATCAGAGACTTCTTGAATTTTTCTTGC
>CANIFK010000809.1 GCA_947466555.1 Acidobacteriota bacterium
ATCTTCGCCCTTGCCGTTCGGGCCGGCGTTCTTGTCGATCGGCCAGTTCCATTCGCCTTCGATGGAATTGCGGTGATAGGAACCCTGGCTGAGGAGCATCTTGCCGATGGCGCCGTCGGCGATGGCCTTTTTGGCCTGCGCCCACTGGTCGCCGGAGGTGGTCTGCGAGCCAACCTGCATGACGCGCTTGGTGTCCTTCACCGTCTCGATGAGCATTTTCACTTCATCGACGGTGTGGCACATCGGCTTTTCGCAGTAAACGTCCTTGCCGTTGCGCATGGCTTCGGCGGCGACGGTGGCGTGCCAATGGTCGGGGGTGGCGACGAGGACAGCGTCGATGTCCTTATTGTTCACCACTTCGCGCCAGTCGAGCGTGCCCTTGGCCTTGTGGCGCTCCATGTTCTGGTTGACGCGCTTCTGGTAGGTGTCGCAAACCTGAACGACTTGGCACTTGTTGGTGTCCGCGCCCACTTTGGCGAAGACATTGGCGACGTAGCTGCCACGGCCGCCAACGCCGACAACACCAACGTTAATCCGGTCATTCGCGCCCAAAATACGACCCGACATCTTTGCGCCTGGCCGAGCGGCAAACGCGCTGCTGACGGCGCCGACAGTGCTGGCGCCTTTCAGAAAGTCTCTACGATCCATACGGGGAAACTCCTTGGTGCGGCGGCCTGGGCCGCTGGGTTGGCTGTGGATGGGTACAGCCCATTCCATTGTACAGACTGGCGATGGCCGGTTCTATGGCAAAGTTGCCTAGCTCAGGATGTGCGTGTTGGTTCCGCTGCCGACACCGGCTGGTTCGACCAGTTTCGCGGCTCCGGCGTCCTGGTCGGCGCGATATTTGCTGCGTGAGAACGCTGTATGCCAGATCCCGATTGTGATCACCGCCGACAGCGACATGATGATGTTGCCGAACTCGTGAATGGCTGTGGACGGTCCCAGTTGGCGCGCCAGTATCCGGAAGGAGTGGCCGATTGCATCGCCAGTGCATTGAATACCGAGGCCCGCGCAAACGGCTAAGAGAAGGAAATCACGCTTGCGCAGCTGGATCAGGAAGCGCCATAGAATCATGTTCAAGATGGCGGCGAGAAACGTGAGGTCCCGAGTGACCGCGGTCATGAACGTGTTTGGGCGATTGTCGAAATGGACGAACACCGAGAGGGCTGCGGCGATGATGGCGCCCAAGGTCAACATTCGAACCAACGTCGCTTGTGTCGCCAATTCTTTTCCCACCCGGTAGATCAGCTGCAAGACGAGTAGAAATATTGTGACCTGCGAGGCGAGCGCCAGGATCCAGTACATCTTCTGCGCGCTGGAAAGCGTCCAGTTCCCGTTGCTGGCGAAGGAGGCAAGCGGGGGAACCACGCCGACGAGCAGCAGAACTAGGACTACGCCGAGCAGGTAATACTGGCGCCACCATCCGGACAGGAGCCGTTGGAGGGTAAGCACCGCAAGCGACAACGTGATCGTTGTCGTTATTGCGTAGAATATTTGTTCAATATCCAAATGAAAACCTCCACCCAACGATTCTATCGGCGGATGGAGGCTCTTTGTTTACAGTCTTTAGAAAATAAAGGCGTTTACTGGACGACGTCTTCCACTGGGGGAGGGGGCAGCGGGCCGAACTGCAGTCCGACCACGTCTTCCACCGGCGGTGGCGGCAGCGGACCGAACTTGAGGTTCACCACATCTTCCACGGGCGGAGGAGGCAGCGGACCGAATTGAAGGTTCACTACATCTTCCACGGGGGGAGGAGGCAGCGGGCCGAAGTTGGCGGTGCGTGCCACAGCTACGCCGGAAACCAGCAGCGTAGACAGCGCCAGGACACCGAGACGGACAACTTGAGTGAGGTTTTTCATTAGAACACCTTCGCCTTACAGGCTTACGGCAGACCCTTAGAGTGCAACTAAGGAAGCCTTACCTCTCTTAAGAGGACACCCCTATTCTAAGTAAAACCAAAGTACTGCGGCCCTAGGATTTTTCCTAGAGGTGTGCCCGTTTATCCCTTCTTGCTGGGATAACGCTGGGTCGGAATTCACCACTCGATGGCTGGCTCTCAGGCGGGCGATCACTGGACTGAAAGGCGGCAAGACGCAAAAAAGCCCGCCGGATGATGATCGGGCGGGCTTTTCTATCTGTTGAAAATAAGTGGCTTAGTCGCCGCGATCCGTGTACGAGGTATGTTCCAGCGGCATGTCGTATTCGCGGCGCGGAGCGCGGGAACGGCGGCCAGCCCACTCCAGGCGCATGTCATTGCTGACTTCCTCGAGCGTCTCCATCGTGACCTGATGTTGCTCAGCGGCGAAGGCAGTGAGCATGCAGTTGTCACAGATCCCATTGATTAGGCGCGGAATTCCTTGTGAACGTCTATGAATTTCAGAAAGAACTGCCGGAGCGAAAACATTTTGGTTTTCCATGCCGGCGCGGGCCATACGGGTGTCAATGTACTCGATCGACTCCGCTTCACTGAACGGCTTCAAGTTGTAGCGGAGCACGATACGCTGCTTCAACTGGCGCAGGTTGGGCGCGTCGAGTTTCCGATCGAGTTCCGGTTGGCCGGCGAGCACGATCTGCAAAAGCTTGCCGCGGCGGTTTTCGAGGTTTCCCAGGAGGCGGATTTCTTCGAGAACATCCCAATCCAGATTGTGAGCTTCATCGACGATGAGGACGCTGGTGCGACCCTCGTTGGCCTGCTGGATCAATAGATTGTTCAACGCGAAGAGAACTTCTGTCTTCGAGGTACGGTCGCAACGCAGATCGAGATCATAGGCGATCATCTCGAAGAACTGCTGCGGGTTGATCCGGCTGTTGAACAGCGACGCGTATTCGATGTACTGCGATTCCAGGTATTCACGCATGCATTCGAGCATCGTGGTCTTGCCCGTGCCTACTTCTCCGGTCAAAACGATAAAGCCCTTACGACTTTGAACGCCATAGATCAGATTCGCAAGCGCCTCTTCGTGCTGTGGGCTACGGTAGAGGAACGTCGGATCTGGACTGAGACTGAAGGGGTTTTCTGAGATGCCGAAGAAGGCGTTATACATAAAGAACCTGAAAGGCGGGATCCAGGAAGCGACTCATTGACATCGTACCATGAGTAAGGCTAAGGTCGCGCCTACCCTATACATCGGCGTACAGTGGCGAAACCTTGAGCTATTCGAGACGAAGACGGCACAATCCTAGTCCCAATCCA
>CANIFK010000810.1 GCA_947466555.1 Acidobacteriota bacterium
ACGCCGGGGTCGCCGGAGACGAGCGCGCCGCCGAAGCGGAGGTAAAGACCGGTGTTGTAGGTCATCAAGCCGCTGGTGGCCCAGCCGCCGAAGATGGTGTCGATGACCTTCGGAGCGGCGGACATGAACTTACGGCCTTTGCCGAAGGGGAGTTCATAGATGGCCGCGCCGGTGAGGCGGTGCCGGGCGTTGGTGGCCGGCAGCCAGGTGAAGGTATTGGTGTAGTTGTCGACGTTGTCGTAGTAGCCCAGGTTCTTTTCGCGGTTGTAGTTATAGCCGACCACGAAGTTGAAGCCATTGACGAAAGGCCGCTGGAACTGCATCTGGAGCGACTTGTAGCGGTTCTCGGAGCCGGAGCGGAGGGTTTCCACGAGGCTCTGATACTGCGGGTAGGGCCGGAGGAGCTGGTTGACCTGGACGTTGGCCTGGGTGCGGAGGGTGCCGGGCATCTTCGCGGGCGAGAGCTTGTTGAAGAAGGGGTTGGGCACGCTGGCATTGACGGCGTTCTGGACGGCGAAGCCGATGCGGGGATCGACCTGGTTGACGTCGTAGTTGTACGGCAGATCGCGACCGAAGTTCATGAACCAGGTGATGTCAGCCAGGATGTTACCGGGCAAGGTCTTCTGGAGGGAGACGTTGATACGGTCATTGACGCCGGGCTTGAAGTCCTGGTTGTACCAGGTGGGGGTGCCACCGAGGTTGGTGTATTCGCCAAAGGACTTGCCGGAGACCGGGACAAGTCCGTTCGGGAACGGATTGGAGAGGCGCTGCTGGGGGACACCCTGAATGGCGCCGATGGCGTCGGTCTGGGCGTCGAAGCCGGGGAGCGGCACGGAGCCGAGGATGTTCAGGCCATCGGTGAGGGTGGACGGAACGATGTAGCGGGCGAAGCCGGCGCGGATGGCGGTCTTGTCATTGACGCGATAGGCCATGCCGAGGCGGGGCATGAAGAGCGTTTTGGGCGCTTTCCAGGAGTTGCGGTTGGAGCTATCGGCGAAGATGAAGGCGCCGTTGTAGACGGGCGCGGAGGTGCGGAGAGCGGTGACCGCGGCCGGAAGCACGGGCGTGTTGGCGCCGGAGAGTTCCGGAATGGGCTTGGTGAGATCGAGGAACCGGCCGAAGCGGTTGTCCGGATCGGTCATGGCGCCGAAGTATTCATAGCGCACGCCGAGGTTCAGGGTCAGCTTCTGGCTGATCTTGTAGTCGTCGTGGAAGAAGAAGCCGAGCATGTTGACGCGGGGGCGCTGGATGGGGATGGAGGCAACGTTGGAGTTGCTATCGACGGCACCGAGCAGGAGCGTCGCCCAGCCGTCGCCGGAGGTGCCGAGGTTGGGGGCGTTGAAGGTGGCGTTGGTGAGCGCGCCGTTGAAGTTGAAGTTAGCGAAGCGGGGGCGGGAGGCGTTGACGTTCTCGCGCCGGTATTCGCCGCCGAACTTCCAGTAGTGCTTGCCCTGGTTCTTGGACATCTTCGATTCGATGTTGTAGGAGTTGGGTTCCTGGAACCAGTAGCCGGACTTGCCGAGGTTGGTGGTGGAGCCCTGGGTGACGTTGATGCCGGGGTAGTAGATGTCCGGGAGATCAGCGAGGTAGGGCTTGTACCAGGAGCTGCCGGGCCAGATGCGGTCCAGATCCTTCAGGGTGGCCTTCGGGACGCCGAAGGAGTCGACGATGGAGTTGTAGGCGCCGCGGATGTTGAGGACGGTGGAGGAGTTCAGGGTGTAGACCGCGTCGCCGGAGAAGGACCGGGAGTGGCGCTTGGAGCCATCGACAGGGTTGGCGGCGGAGCCACCAGTGAAGTCGTCCTGTTCGGTGAAGGTGCGGAAGGTGTTGAAGCGGCCGAAGACCTTCAGCTTGTCGGAGACGTTGTAGTCGACGCGGTCGGAGAAGTTCCAGTAGCGGAAGCGGTTCCCGTAGCCGGCGAGGAAGTTGTTGAGGCCGGAGGGGCCGGTACCGGCGCCGTTCGGCTTCCAGACATCGCCCATGATGATTTTGGCCGTGGGATCGATGCGGGCGCCGGGGATGATGTTGCCGGGGAAGGGGGTGCGGGAGACGACGTTGTTGTTGACCTGGGTGGTCCAGGGGTCGTAGATGGTGCGCTGGGCGCCGGCGGTGTTGAGGGACTTGGAGAAGTCGCCATTGCGTTCGGCGTCGGTGGGCAGGGTGAGCTGCGAGGAGCGCGGATCGATGGTGCGCCAGCCTTCATAGGAGGCGAAGTTGAAGAGCTTGTTCTTGACGATGGGGGAGCCGAAGGTGGTGCCCCAGACGTGCTGACGGGTGAGGTTCGAGCGGCGGGTGATGCGGTCGGCCAGGGCGTTGAGAGCCGGGTTGCGACCGAGGTAGTAGGCGGTTCCTTTGAAGTCATTGGAGCCGGACTTCATGTTCACGGAGAGGACGCCGCCGGCGGAGTGGCCGAACTCGGCGTCGACCGCGTTCTGCTGGAGGTTGACTTCCGACACCGCGTCCATGGGGGGCGTGTAGGAGGACTTCTGGCCGGTCATGGAGGGGGAGCCGTCAAGAATGATGTCGTTCTTCGTCGAGGTGTTGCCGCCGACGTCGAGCTGGGAAGCGGCCCAGTGGTGGAAGGGGCTCTGTTCGGTGGTCGAACGGACGACGACCGAGGGGTTGAGCGAGGCCAACAGGAAGGGGTTGCGGTGGATGATGGGCAGGTTGTTGGTCATCTTGGTATCGATGGTCAAGCCCATGGTGGACGTGTTGAAGTTCACCGCGACGGCCGAGGCTTCGACGGTGATCGATTCCTTGGTGGAGCCGGTTTGGAGCGGGGCGTCGATGGTGATGTCGGCGCGCGTCTGGACGAGGATGTCCTTGGCTACGAATTTGGAGAAGCCGGTGTGTTCGACGGTGATCGTGTAAGTCCCCGGGATCACGAAGTCGAAGAGATATTGGCCGTTGGCGTTGGTTTGCGCGTTAACGGAAACGGCGGTGTTCTTGTTGAGCAGCGTGACGCTGGCACCAACAATGACGGCATCAGAGGCGTCGTGGACACGGCCTTGGATCTTGCCGCGGGTGTCTTGCGCCCACGCAGCGTTGACGGCGAGCAACAGAGCGCTCGTCAGTAAGATTTTTTTCAAATTCATTCCTTAACCCCGATTGAAGGATTTCGCTTATGCAATCACATTGGCGGAGGGGTCTGCAACCGAATCTTCATTAGATTAAGCGGCTTTCAGGTTGGGCGAA
>CANIFK010000811.1 GCA_947466555.1 Acidobacteriota bacterium
ATCGATAGCGTGTTAGCCCACGCCAATCCAGCCCTGCAAAAGACCTGGCGCGCCGGCATCAAACGTTTCGAAAAGGCCGACGAACCCAAGCTCCAGAAAATCGCCGCCAACGAATTCACTCCCCGCACGCCAGACGAAAAGTTTTTCGTGCTGCTGAAGGACGCCACCGTCGAAGGCTTCTACACCTCGCAAGAAGGCATCCTCAAGGAGCTCGGCTACCGCGGCTACACCCACCTCCGTGAATTCTTCGCCGCCGATATGTCGCTCGTCAAAGTGCCACCGGGCTACCACGCCCGCCTCCGGGAGCGCAGCTAACATGGCCACTCAATACGATGTCTGCATCATCGGCTCCGGCGCCGCCGGCGGCATGACCGCCTACGTCCTCACCAAAGCCGGTCTCAACGTCGCCATGCTCGAAGCCGGCCCCCGCCGCAAACCGGAGGAGATGCCGGTCCACCGCGTGCGCCGATGGAACCTGCCCCACCGCGGCCTCCGCGGCGATTACTTCCAGGAATACCTCGAACACACCGGCTTCCTCATCGATGACAAAAAAGAGCCCTACGGCTGGGCCGGCAAGGACCCGTTCCAATTCGTCCGCGTCCGCGCCGTCGGCGGCAAAAGCCTCTTCTGGGCTGGCGTCACCCCCCGCCTCGGCCCCGAAGAGTTCCAACCCCTGGACGACTACGACACCCGCTGGCCACTCAAATACGAAGACGTGGCCCCCTGGTACGACCGCGTGGAATCGTTAATCGGCGTCTCCAGCTCCGGCGAACCCCTCGGCGCCTTCCCTCTCAATAACGGACTCCCACCCCTCAAACCCAAAGCCGCCGAACACGAATTCGCCAAAGTCTGCGGCGGCATGTCCCGCGGCCTGAAGATGATCCCCGTGCCGAAGGCAATCCTCACCAAGGATCACAACGGCCGCCCCGCCTGCCACTACTGCGGCCCCTGCTGGCTCGGTTGCGACTCGGGTTCGAAGTTCGATTCCCTCCGCGTCTTCGTCGAAGCCGCGGAAAAAACCGGCCGCTTGACGCTGATCCCCAACGCCCGCGCCCGCAGCGTGGAAGTGAAGGAAGGCCGCGCCGCCAACGTTCATTACTACGACACCGTCGCCCGCTCCTACAAGGACATCCAAGCCAAGGTCTTCGTCCTCGCCGCCGGCGCCATCGAATCCGCCCACATCCTCCTGAACTCGAAGGTGGCCAACAGCTCCGGCCTCGTCGGCCGCTATTTGTCCGAACACCTCTACGCCAGTATCGGCGGCTACTTGCCCCAACTGATGGGCCGCAACATCCGCAACGAAGACGGCAACGGCGCCCACTCGTTCATCCCGGACATGACCAAGAACTGGCGCGGCAAAAAGTTCATCCGCGGCTACCAGATCTTCCCCAACGGCGGCATGGGCGAAACCACCTTCGTCGGCAAACACCTCCCCGGCTTCGGCCAGGACTGGAAGAAGACGATCCGCGAATATCACACCGCCGGCGTCAGCGTGCTCTTCCAAGGCGAGGTGCTCCCCTACAAGGACAACCGCATCGAAGTCGACGAAACGCTGAAGGACGACGCCGGTATCCCCGGGGTTCGTTTTCACTACGCCTGGCACGAAAACGAAGACGCCATGTTCCGCGACATGATGGGCGTAGGCGAAGAACTCCTAGTCCGCGCCGGAGCCGAATATCTCAAACCCCGCAACCCCAAACCCATGAGCTACGGCCACAGTATCCACTACGTCGGCACCGCCCGCATGGGAACGGACCCGAAGACGTCAGTGGTCACCCCCTGGAACGTCACCCACGACGTGCCCAACCTGCTCATCAACGACGCCGCCCCGTTCGTCACCGCCGGCAACCAAAACCCAACCCTCACCATCCTCGCCCTCGCCATGCGCTCGAGCGAACGCCTCGCCGACCGCATGAAACGAGGAGAAGTCTAACAAATGCGCCTCCTCCGCCCCTTCTGGCCCACCCTCAAATACTGGATGGAAGTCGAAGTCCACGTCTTCGGCTTCTCCATCGCCGCCAACGTCCTGTTAAGCTTCTTCCCCTTCCTCCTCGTACTGGTCTGGTTCTGCCGTTCCATCGGCTGGGACACCGCCGAGCAAGCCGTCTACTTCGCCATGAGCGACCTCTTCGGCAAGGAAGTCGAAACCCAAATCCGCAGCGGCATCAACTGGATCCCCAACCGCTTCTCCCACTTCAGCTACACCTCTCTCTTCCTCCTCCTCTTCACCGCCAACGGCATCTTCGAACCCATGGAAGTCGCCCTCAACAAATGCTGGGGCGTCAAGAAACACCGCAGTTTCCTAATGAACCAACTAGTCAGCATGGGCCTAATATTCGCCTGCGGCTCCCTGGCCCTCCTGTCCATCATCCTCAGCGCCCTCAACTACGAATTCCTAAAAGGTGCCGACGCCACCATCGTCGGCAAGACCGCCACCTGGACCAGCATCTTCTTCTTCAAAATGGCCGCCATGCCCGTCCTCATGCTGGCGCTATTTCTCATCTATTGGATCCTCCCCAACACGAAAGTCCCCTGGCAGCGAGTCGTCCCCATCGCCATCGTAGTCGGCATCGTGCTGGAGGCCTTCAAGTACCTCATGAAGTGGATCTGGCCCACGTTCCTCCGCAAGCTCCAAATCGAATACGGCCCGTTTTATTGGGCAGTAATCATCGTGCTAGTCAGCTTCCTGGCATCCATGATCGTCCTAGCCGGAGCCGAGTGGGCCTCCCGCGGCGCCGAAAGTCCCCTCGAGGAGCCTCATCATTGAGTCGCCACCGTCGAGATCAACTTGGCCTCCGGCGCTACATTGATCGCGTTTAGAGCACTTATGGTACCTTTAGCTGACATCCCATTGGATCGGTATAAATCTTGAAAACGACGGATGAGACTGGGTAAACAATGGCTGACCCACAAATCGAACGACTCATAATAAACAATTTTCTTTCGATATCTTCGCTCGACATTGAGGTTGGCAGAGTAACTGTCTTGATCGGACCCCAGGCGAGTGGCAAAAGTACAATTGCCAAGTTATTGCATTTTTTTCGTACGTTCTTGGGTCGCCAATTTGCGGAGCATATCGACAAAGAAGCCACTAAGAAAGCGATCTGTCGGGATGGAATTGCCGCTTTTGAGCGTACTTTTCCGGCGTACGCCTGGCGAGACTCACCCTTCACAATTTCCTATACTTATGGCGAA